>JAPORB010000101.1 GCA_026710425.1 Gammaproteobacteria bacterium | reverse complement strand
CGCTGGACGACATCTTCAACACGAGCCTGTCCGGCTGAGCCGATGCGGTTTCTCCACATTTGCAACAGCATGAATCCTGGGCCGCAAGCAGTGCCGGATTTTAACTTGCGTCAGCCAAATTGACTGCGGTCACCAGCCACCCGATAAACACATTGGCATCAGTGTCAGTAGCAAAAACATTCAACCAGACATCGGAACATCCTACAATGCCCATTGATGGCCCTTCACCGGGCCAGAGATTCTCTGGGAACTGTTTCTCACACTCCGCATCAGTCCTGGTGTGCTAAGATTGCGCCTTAAATTTGCTTTGCCCATGAATACACTCCGGTGATTGGGAATTCATGGTGTCCTTTTCGTTCAAATAAGCGCATAGTTTACGAAAGGTTTTCTTTAATTCAGCCGGGGACTCTTAATTTTACTAGCCCAAGCGAGCTAGCGGGAATTGCTGCATCAACTATCAGGTTGCAGACTTCAACATTGATGAACTTTTTGATGATTTGGGCTCAAGGAGGCTAGCACTTAGCAATAGATACATGCGAAAACCGTTTGGTTGAATTTCACACTGCAAGTTAATTTTTGTACCATGGTGCTGTTCATAGGCAGTGTTTAACACTGCTGAAGTAGAGTAATATGAGCATGGCTAATTCTGGTATAGACCAGAAAAGGCACTCAATTCCACAACTGAAAACAAAATACTAGACCTCACGAACAAATGACATGAGAGAACATTGCTGATACAGGAGACTGGTTATGTCTGGAAGCGCAAGTCTTGGCAACTCCAGCCCAAAATGGATAGCAGTCGGCTTGCTTGGTGGTCTGCCGACGACAGCACTCGCAGTTTTTATTATATTCTCCTCCGTGTGCCCCTGTGAACGCACCCCGGGTGGATACCTGTTTGGTGAGACTGTTGACACTCCAGTAATAGACTGGAACTTTGCCAATGAGGTGCAGTTATGCCAGTTACAGATCTATGCCGGAATCCGCCCGCACTCAATTAATCTCAACTGCATGTCCACACCCGAGGGCGAGTTATTTCTCAGCTGCTCATTCTGTAATACCAAATATTGGGCGGCTCGAGTTGAAAATGATGAGCCCGCAGTGTTGCGATTGAATGACAAGCTCTACCCGGTGAAGCTGAATCGGGTGCAGGAACCGGCCACCATGGACCAGTCCTGGCTTGCACGTGTTACCAAGCTGCGGAGCTTTGGCACCGATCCCTATACCAATAACGACCCGAGTTCCGATCAGTTTACCGAACGGGCTGATCACTGGTGGACATTTCGGGTAGAGTCACGAAGCTAAACCCCCACCGGCTAATCCGGTCAGTTGCAATGAGGAAATCGTTTATGAATGCCATAACAGTCAAAAAACTTGTGCAAGTCACTAGTATTACAACCATTTTTTTCTCTCTTTCTGTGTTTGCACAGCAGCAAAGTTGGGTCGAGAAAGCCGTGCATAACTTTGGTGCACCCATCAATACAATGTGGGCAGAGGGCGAATTATCCTTTGCCGAAGATGGCACCATGGTCTATTGCAGCGAACGACAGGATATGGCTGTGGCAGAAGGCGACCCCAAGGATCTCTATATAGCCTATTTTAACGAAGCCACAGGTACTTGGGACGAGCCGGTCAATATGGGGATACCAGTTAATCAACCGCCCCGCACCGAGGATGACGCCCTGCGCAAGGGAGATGACCGCGAACCTTGGATCACGGCTGATGGCAACACCATCTATTTTCGATCTGATCGACTAGCCACAACTACCCCGCAGAACAACCATGACATTTTCGTGACCCGCAAGGTAGATGGTGCCTGGACCGAACCTGAACTGGTAGGATTTCCGGTCAGCACAACCGAAGGAGATGAGCACTGCCCCGCTGTCCTGCAAGACGGCGAGACTCTCTGTTTTGCCTCACGCAGGGCTGGTGGCTATGGTGCCTCTGATATCTATTGCGTAAAGCCTGACGGCAACGGTAGCTGGGGAGACGCAGTCAATCAGGGGCCCAACATTAACACCGCCGCAGAGGAGTTTCATTTTACCCAAGACAGCAATGGCAAGGTTTACTTTACCTCAAACCGACCTGGCGGTTTCGGTGGCATGGATATTTACAGTGCCGCACCCATAGCCGTCGATGACTGGGCACCAGCACAAAATCTAGGTCCCCAAGTGAATACCGCCAGTGCCGATATGTGCCCTGCCCTTCCGCCGGGCGGCGATACCATTGCCTGGTTCTCATCGCGTCAGGATAACAGTCTTGGGGCAGTGGATATTTTCTGGACTCACAAAATCAACACCGAGCTCAGCACTGAATAGACGCATTTCAAAAGTGCAGTTCATTGCCTTGCCGTTACCCAAAGCTTAAGGTTGCTAACTTACAAGACCCGAACAGGGTGCCCATATTGATCCGGGCACCCGGTTTCGGGGCAGCATTCAGGGTTAAATTCAGGCCAGGTTGCTGGCAAACAGATTTAGCAGGCGACTCCAAGCACGCTCTGCCTGCTCCTCATGATAGACCTGTGAGTCTATTGAGCACCAGCCGTGCAGAGTGCCCTCGTATACTTCAACCTCTGCCGGTATGCCAGCGGCAGCATAAGCTTCACGCAAGGTAATCTTGGCCTGAGGATCGTTATCGTCATCGTTTTCTGCCACACAGTGCAGCATGGCGGCGTTAGTCTCGGGAATGAGTAAATGGGGACTGTTGGGCTGGTCAGTGGCCAGACCACCGCCGTGGAATGTTGCCCCAGCGGCAAAGCGATCAGGAACAGCTGCCACCGTGCGCATGACCATGGGGCCACCCATGCAATAGCCAGTGGTACCAATGCCCTTTGTCGTATCCACTTCGGGCTGTTCATCCAGCCAAGCGGCGAAGCTGCGAGCATCGGTAAAGTGAGTGTCCTCGTTCAGGTTCCTTGCCATTGGGATAACGTGGTCCCTTACCTCTGGGTCTCTGAAGCTCGCACCTTCGCTCACCACCGGTGAACGCATATCACGGTAGAAAGGGTTCACGGTGAGCACGGCATAACCGGACTGCGCCAATCGACGACTCATCTCTCGAAAAGCAGGTCGCAAGGCCAGAATATCAGGCCACACCAGCACGGCGGCGTGGGTACCTGTCTCCGGATAGGCAAAGTGGCAATCTGCCACGCCGTCCGGGGTGGTGATGTCAATGTCGCGTTCGGAAATGGACTGGGCACCGGCAATTCCGGGCAACATCAATCCCACGCCTGTACCTGCTGCCAGCTTGTTAAACTGCCGACGACTCATTTCGGGTTGTTGTCTGACTTTTTCACTATAGGCATCGGCATCTTTCTGAGTTTGTATATCACACATGCTGGGATCTCTGTAGTCTCGCTGGTTAAGTAATGTTTAACTTCACAAATGGTTCAGTATATTTCGTTGCTGTTTTCGCGCTCTTCTCTGTTAGGCTGAGACGAATACACAGATCAGAGCATATTAAGTTATTGCCAGAAACTCAACACACTCGTCATCTGAGTAGCAAACACAGAGCGGAGGAACATTATAACCGAAAGGTGTGACAGCAACTGCTCCTGGAAACCTATCTTCAGCGTGCAGTGAATCGCAAAGGGTATGTCCATTGCGAGCATACGTTTGGCAGTGGTAGTACCGACCTGCTGGTAAGCTGGCCTCTGTGGGAAGGCGGTGAAAAGCGCATCGTCATCGAATGCAAGGTGCGCCGCAAAGGCAATTCAATGGAGCGAGTTATAGGGGAAGGTCTTGAACAAATCCGTAATTAAATGGACCGCCAAGGGCCACCTGATTATATTCGAGTCCGATACAACGAACCTTGGGACGCACGCATTCTCCGTTGCGAGGAGGGAGGAAGAACTTATGGAAGTAATATGGGGCTGTTACAAATAACCCAAGTAGCAGAGCAGCGTCTCTCCCAAAACATTTAAGCAGCTATGGCTCATCCTCAAGCAAGGAGCAATCAAAGTTCTGGCTACCGCTAGATGGTTGGGTTCAACGAAGTCCAAAGCCATATTATGTTAAAGTGAGGGTGTTTTCTGATGCCAGTAATATAGTGCAGTTAGAGGGTCAGTCGATAATGTGGAACTTAAGTCAGAGATGGCGTTAATCTGCCTGACAAAATCACTCTGATGCGGCATGTGAAAACGGAATCTGGATAACAGTCTGAAAATCAAATGTCATGAGCTCGATAGATTTCTCGTCAGACTGTTTGAAATACTCTTCCCAGTTATCAACTATTTTTAGAGAATTGAGATTTGTATTTGAGAGCAGGGATCTCTTTTATCTCTTTTCAGTCCAAGCCACCTGTACCCACAGTCTTGAGAACAACACTGACACTCAGTGTTAAACCTGCACATACTTGTGTACTGGGAGCCATGTGCAACCAAGAGGAGCAATCTATGCTGGAAAATAATGATCGCAACTACACAGTCAGTACCAGAATCAACAGATCAGCACCAGAAGTCTTCAGTTCCGTAATCTCAGCGGAATCTTCCTGCGCTTATTTCATCAACAGTGCCAGCGGCGATCTGGTACAGGGTAAAAAGGTGGCGTGGACTTGGGATGACTATGGCACAAATGAGATTACGGTGAAACAAGTAGTTGCCAACAAGCTGATAATGCTGGGTTTGGACTCGAAGAACTGGGACAAAACCAGATCTGAAGCCTATGAGGTTTTGGTCATCATGGAGTTTGAGGTGCTGGATGAGAATAGCACGCGGCTCAGTATCAGCGAATCGGGCTGGCGTCATGATGAGGAAGGTTACCGAGGCTCACATGACAATTGCGGCGGGTGGCAACATTTTTTGCTCTGCCTCAAAGCTTACTTGGAATACGGTATCGATTTGCGCAGTTGATTATACCGGGCAATCAGGGGAACACCCTTTTTTGACTCCGGCGATATCTATATATAGTAGGCTTTAACTTAGAAAGCAGAAATCCTGACGGCGGTTAATCAAACAGTTGTTACCTGGTTATGCTCACCACTGCCATTGACTTCTTTATGTATTGCTTCACGATGAGTAAAGCTCGGCATCAGAGCAGTGAGCACAGAGCCAATAATGAGTAGCAAGGCACCCAGCATCGACAACAACGACAGACGATCAGAAAACGAATAACCAGGATTGAAAAATACAATCACTTTCAGCGCCCCAATAGTGAACAGCGGTGCCAAAGCCAGCGTCGCACTGACCTTTGAAGCATCCCATAGATTCATTGCCTCGCTGAAGCTACCATAGGCAATCAGAGTATTGAAACAACAAAACACAAGCAATAACCATTGCCAGCTACTAAGTCGTCGTACTTCCAAAGGAGTTATGAAGGGAACGAGCAACACCGAGGAGACGAAAAAGATAAAGAACAGTATCTGCTGCGAGGAAAAATGGGTAAGCAGACGCTTCTGCAGCAGCGCATACACGGTCCACATAACGGCGGCGGCAACCACGATTAGCACCCCCATGGTCTCCTGATTATCCAATGAAACAAACGTATCAAGCCGATCATTGAAGAACAGCAATAAACCAAGCAAGATAAGTCCAGTGCCTATTTTCTGCACCTTGGCAAAAGGTTCTTTGTAAAAAACAACACCTCCAAGTATCAGCAATAGCGTAGTGAGTTGAATTACGGCTTCACTGGTCTCCGCATTCACATAGATGAGGCTTAGGGAAAAATAATAGTAGTTCCCACATAGACTCAGTGCCGCAATGAACAAAATCCAGCACTCTGATTTTGGCATCTTCAGCAATGGCGGCCACTTGCCCCTGACTCCTAGCCAAACTCCAAGTACCACAGCAGCCACCATAAGGCGATACCATACCACCGTGGCAGCATCCATTATTGTTATCACTTCCTTGAGGGCAATGGGCAGCAATCCCCACAAAGCCGCAGCAGTGAGAGACAGCAGGAATCCTGCCACTTGATTATGCTGAGTCTCGGCCATCGCAGACTTGATGTCTCATAATGGACGAACAGAAATTATCGCCGCCCCAGCACTGACTTAGTGTGCATAAGTGGATTTCACAAAAAAATAGACACTGTACCGTGACAGCCAAAATCAAGATAGCTTGATATATTGCGAGAATCGCGCGCTGAGAAATTCCATTTGATCTGCCAGCACAGCATGGTTGGACAAGTATAGAAACTCATACTGGTTTGGCACAAAAGGAATTGCCAGCAACTCCATGTTGGCCTCTTCCAACAGACGATCAGCCTTTCGGTTGTTACAACGTCGACAGGCTGTCACCACATTAGTCCAGCTGTCTTTCCCACCACGAGAGATGGGTGTTACATGATCACGTGAAAGATCCGCCACGCCATACTCATGACCGCAATACAGGCATAGGTTCTGGTCTCGACGGAACAGGAACCTGTTTTCCAATGGTGGATCAAAGTTGCCCTTGTGAAGCTTGCCATCACAAGCCACGATACTGGGTAGCCGGAGCACGGAACGCACACCCTGGTTGTTGTAGCCACCACGGATTTCCAGGATGGTGTCGCCAAGAGACCAGATAACAAGATCTTTTGCTATAAGCGTGGCCGTCTCTTCCCGGGTCAGCCAACTGACCGGAATGCCCGCTTTGTTCAACCGCAGTATCTTTGTCTTCATGGTCGGTAACCTGTTCCGACTGTATTGGAGGTTACAGCTTTTATGGCTACGGTAAGGTTTTGCACAACCTAGGCCGTGTTCGTCTTTTGCTGAATAGAATCATATCACAAAATTAGCTCTATTTCTGACGTCTGCAAACACAAAACATGGAGTTAATAACCGGTCTGTCAATATTCGACCAACGCGTGAAGAGCTAACCATGAAATGGGCAAAAGATCAGCAGAAAGTCAGGCCAACAAACGCTTCTGAATACGATTCCAGCCCCCACTACTCAACCAGTAGCCCAGTTGCAACATCAGAGCTAGCAACACATAAAACGGCAGGGTACCCAAATCCCTACCACCTACCTGAAAATAAAACACTGCATTGTAACTGCGATCCTCAACAGGATGTTCGGCTGTTACCACCCCGATGTATGTGCCTTTTTCTTCAAAGGTATGACTGGCTCTGTAAAAACCGCCCTCTTCAATGACTGGCTGCCGATAGTATACCGTTGCAGCATCCAAGTCATCAATGGCTTCGATATCTTTCCAGGAGGCAAAACGCCCGACCTCATTTACATCACGGATAATACGAAAATCAATAGACATTTCAGTCAACAGCTCATGAAGATATTCCATGACGAAGACCGAGGTGGTTACTTCCGGTATGTTTTCACAAAATTCTTTGGTTTGAGAAACCTGTGGCTGAAAAACCGTGAAATGCGCCTGCATGAAATTGATATTGATTACGCATAAATCATCTTCAAAGGCCACACCTCCATGAGCTGCGACCTGTTCAATCGATAGCAACAGACACACACTCAGCATAACAGCTAACAGTCGTTTCAAACCTGCTGCCATTAAATCAAGCATCCATTTTCCAAATAAGCATGGAATAATAAGAGCGCGCAAGAGAAAACCGCCATAGCCACAAGCCTGTCAACGGTACCAAAATAATATGACAAGATGTAAGAAATAAATTAGCAGTAGCAAAGTGAAAACAGACAATGTTTGACCAGCTCTGGCTGGTTTACCAGGCTATGGTGTTGCCATCATAATTGAAAAACTGCCCACTCTTATCGAGACTCAGCCCATCAATGACACCAATCAGGCCACTGACACTGGTTATGGTATCAATAAGAGCATTGGGACCACCCATATCAGTCAACACCCAACCTGGATGCATAACGGCCACACTGAAGCCATCACCGGCAAGATCTACAGAAAGACTGCGCACTATCGAGTTTAGGGCAGTTTTGGAACTGCGATAAATATAACTGCCCCCACCCTGGTTATCATCTATAGAACCCATCTTGGAGGTGATGTATACCAGCTTTTTATCCCGACCCCGACGCAGACTGCCAATAATGCGCTGGGTCAACAAAAATGGTGCAATGGCATTAACCCGCATTACTGGCTCCCAGTCTTCAACATTTACATTGCCGAAGCTGGCATTGCGTGGCCCATACACTCCAGCATTGTTGATAAAGATATCAATCGCCTGGTCACTTAGCTGCTCAGCCAACTCGCCCATGGATGACTCTTCGCTGATATCCAATGAAAACAGCTGCAAGGAACTGTCGGTCGAGGCCAGCATTGAAAGTTCATTGGCCTGTTGCGGATCACGACAGGTAGCCAGCACTTTATTGCCCCGTTTGAGATACTGCTTCACAAATTCAAGACCGATGCCACGATTGGTGCCAGTGATCAGTACAGTAGCCATAACAGTCTCCGTGCCGACATAATTCCAAAGAAAGATGGCCGCCAAACCCATTGCGAGCCAATGAAGGCGATAGGGTACACAGGCAGCCTCTGTAGGTCAAAATAAGAAGGAAAGGGCATAAAGGATTTATATGAGTGAGATTAAAGGCAGATTGCCGATACCTATCCAGTTCGTCCAAAGACATCTTGACCAAAGTTATGTAACCACAGTTGCATTCAGTCAAGTCAGCAACCCTTGGTTGAGCATGCTACACTTTCAAAGTTGATAACAGTAAAGACTCAAGGATTTCCGATTATGCGCCCAGTGCTTACTGGCTATCTCTTCGCGCTGCTCACCTCAGCATTGCTAGCCCAGACCCAGGACCCAACAGAAATCATTGTAGTCGGTGTTGTACCGGCAGGCTCCAGTTTGGATCTTAATAAACTGCCTTATCCAGTGCAATCCGCTTCAGCCGAGGATTTGGACGAAATCAATGGTTCGGCACTGGCAGATTTCATGAATCAGCGATTTGCCAGCGTGTCAATTAACGATGCCCAAAACAATCCACTGCAGCGGGACATGCAGTATCGAGGCTTTACTGTTTCTCCCTTGCTGGGGCTAGCACAGGGACTGGCAGTCTATCAGAATGGTGCGCGCATTAATGAGCCCCTAGGTGATGCGGTGAACTGGGACTTGTTGCCGCAGTCGGCCATCAGTCAAGTTCGCTTGGGCGGCGGTGCCAATCCCTTGTATGGCCTCAATAGTCTGGGCGGATCCCTTGTCATCGACATGAAAAATGGTTTCAACTTTCAGGGCAGTAATGTGGAGATAAGTGCCGGCTCATTCGGACGTACTCAGGCCAGCTTTGAGGCTGGTGGCAACAACGATACATTAGGCTACTACCTAAATCTGGAACATTTTTCCGAGGATGGGTGGCGGGATCAATCCGAATCCGAGGCCATCAATCTATATGGAAGTGTCGGTTGGCGATCCGATGCCAGTGCCCTTAACCTCAACCTGCAGCGTGGGGAATCGGAATTGATTGGCAATGGTGCATCACCGATCGAACTCCTTGAAATCAGTCGCCAGGCCATTTTCACAGGGCCAGATGTCACAGAAAACAACATGACCATGCTTGGCCTTGTTTTCTCGCATCAGATCTCCAGTAATTCCAGCTTCAGCGGCAACCTGTTCTGGCGCAGAAATGACTCGGATTCTTTCAATGGCGATGGTACCGAATTCGCCCTTTGTGAGTTTACCTCAGGTACAGGGTTAATTGAGGGGCTGGACGAGGACGATGTTGAGGAACTGGGTATCGACGATGATGACTTGTGCGAGGGCCAGTTTCCCAGTGCTGATGCACTGGAGGATTACCTAAATGACCTCGCCATAACCATGGGTGAGGATGCGGAGTTTTCCATCGAAAGCTTCGAAGATGATGAGCTGTCCGGGACCGGAATCCTCTCGGAAGATGCCATTAATAACATCAGTAACCGTGTCCAGGAAAGCTTCGGAGCTGACTTCCAGTGGACCCTGAGGGGGCACCTATTCAAAAGGCCAGGGCAGTTAGTCATTGGCAGTGCTTACTTTGTGGGAGATTCTAAGTTCGATTCCGTTTTGGAGCTGGCAGATATTGATCCGCTTACCCGCATTACCACCGGCCTGGGTACGGGCACTTATATAGATGAAGCAGCGACGGATATCAGGACTGAGACAGAAACACTCAGTGCCTATATTACGGCAACAGTAGACCTTAGCGAAGCATTAGCATTGACACTGTCCGCCCGCACCAACGATACCAGTGTGCGCCTAGATGATTTGTCCGGTGAAAGACCGGAACTGAACGGTGATCACAGCTTCAACCGCGTAAATCCAGCTGTCGGCCTCACCTACCAAGCAGGAGAAAACCATAATTTGTATGGGTCTTACAGTGAGTCGTCACGAGCTCCGACCCCAATTGAACTGGCCTGCAATGAGGGTGTGTTCGAACTTGCAATTGAGTTTGCATTGACAGAGGGTGAAGATCCAGATGATGTAGAGTTCGAATGCCGTCTTCCTAACGCTTTTCTGGCCGATCCACCGCTGCAACAGGTTGTTGCCAGAAGTTTTGAGCTTGGCTCAAGAGGTCTGATCGGCAATCTAAACTACAGTATCGGTTTGTTCCGAACCACCAACAAGAACGACATCCTGTTTCAGACTACGGGTCGCGCAACTGGTTTGTTTGCCAACGTGGATCAGACCCGTCGTGAAGGTTTTGAAGGTAGTATCCAAGGTCAGCTACAAGACATTAAATGGTTTGCCTCCTACAGCCACGTGGATGCCAGCTTTGAAGATGATTTTAAGGTCCTGAGCCCAAATCACCAATTTGCGGATGATGACGGTGAAATTCAGGTCAACACTGGTGACAGTATTCCCGGCATTCCACAGCACCAATTTAAGCTGTCAGCTGGTTATCAGTTCAGTAAGGCATTGAGCACCGAGGTGGATGTAATCCACAACAGCGATCAGATTCTTCGGGGTGATGAATCCAATCAGCTGGATACGGTAGACGGATACACTTTGATCAACCTTCGCTTTCGTTACCAATTCAGCGAAGATTTCGGAGTGTTCGCCCTGATTAACAATGTGCTGGACTCCGAATTTGAAACATTCGGATTGCTTGGAGAGGAGCCAGGTGAATTGGAAGTTCCCATCATTGAAGATTTGGAAGTCCCGGTCTTTCTTGGCCCAGCTCCCCCCAGGGCGGGTTTCCTCGGTATCAAGTACCGATTTTAGGTCTTCATTCGTCTGTATGGATTATTTGAGACTGTACAAATATTGAGCAACTAGATCTGATCTTTTTCTGAATGCATTCCCTTCCGTGGTGTCATATCTCACACAGGATTGATGCAGGACTGCTGGACCACCCAGGCAATCTGGGTATTGGCTCGGTCAAACTGAAATTTTTTCTGGATCAGGTTTACTAACTAATGCTGAGCTGTATTACGCATCAGTTTTGTAGCCAACATAATGTTTGTGAACACTTGCTTACCTGAGTAGTTATGAATAGGCGCAAATCAGGATCTTTATGTAATTTGAGGGTACCAGTTTACGCCGTTTCAAAATTGATAATTGCAGGTGCAACACCTCGCTTTATGACAACATATTGCCATAACAACAGGAAAACCATTCGCTGACTAAATCAAGCCTTTTTCGATTTGGACTTACCAGCCTCCAATGTCTCAAGCCGTCCCTCAAGGTCTTTAACCTGTACCTCAAGCTCTTCCACTCTTTCCTGGGCTTTCGTTAGTGTCTCAGTCTGGATCTTAAAATCCTCCATGGTAAGAATATCCAGCTCCCTCAGAGCCTGTTTCATAGTTTGCTCTATTTTTGCACGAGCATCTGCCCTCAGTTCCTTGGCCGGTAGCAATCTCGACACCCTGCCACTGAGGTCCCTCAAAAAAGCGTTGTTCAGTATGGAACTATTGCCACCTTCCGACTTGTTCATCTTTTGTTCCGATTCACTCATGGATTGGTTCTCCTGTTCAAAATTAAATATTTCCTGCAACACACGGCAAGATTCCCGTGGGCAAAAACTGCTTTCGGGCTAAAGTAATGCCCCATAATGATGCATAACGACATTCCACTATCGCAACAGAGAGTCTGCCAGATACCATTAGATACTGCTTTGATAGTTATAAATAGCCAATTTACGGAATAATAACATATCTGGCACGAGCCATGCATAATCTGTTTTCAGTATGGTGCGAGCCTGCTGTCTGACCGACATCAGCTCCACCCTCTTTATTTCGAGGAGGAATCAAGCAATGAAGTTAGTTACTGCAATAATCAAGCCATTCAAACTGGACGATGTGCGCGAGGCACTGTCAGAGATTGGTGTGCAGGGCATGACAGTAACCGAAGTCAAGGGTTTTGGTCGCCAAAAAGGCCATACCGAACTGTATCGGGGGGCAGAATATGTTGTGGATTTCCTGCCCAAGGTAAAACTTGAAATAGCCATTGGCCCAGAATTACTCGACCAGGCACTCGAAGCCATTACCAAGGCGGCCAATACTGGCAAGATTGGAGACGGCAAGATTTTCGTCACCGAGCTGTCGCAGATAATCCGTATCCGCACTGGTGAGACTGGTGCGGAAGCTGTCTGACCAAATTTCAGCCCTTTTTTGAGAGCAAAATCAGTGGTCATGATTCTAGACCATAGTGGAGGAAAACGTGCAAGACCAAATTTTTGAATTGCAATATGCAATGGATACTTTCTACTTTCTAGTCTGTGGAGCCTTGGTGATGTGGATGGCCGCGGGCTTTGCCATGCTGGAAGCGGGTCTGGTTCGCGCCAAGAATACAACGGAGATTCTCACCAAAAATGTTGCTCTGTTTGCCGTAGCCTGCACCATGTATCTAGTATGTGGCTATCAATTTATGTATGACGGGGGGTACTTCCTTTCTGGACTTACCACTGTGGAGGCTATGGACGAGGCAGTCGTGCAAGCTGTGTTGGATGCATCCAATGCAGCTGGCTTTGACGAAATGAAAGAGTACGCAGGTGCTTCCGACTTCTTCTTTCAGGTGGTTTTTGTTGCTACCGCCATGTCCATTGTGTCTGGAGCCGTGGCCGAGCGCATGAAGCTTTGGGCATTTCTTGGCTTTGCGGTGGTGATGACCGGAATTATTTATCCCATAGAGGGTGGCTGGACTTGGGGCGGGAAGGAAGTGTTCGGTTTGTACTCATTAAACTATTCAGATTATGCGGGTTCCGGCATTGTACATCTGGCTGGTGCCGCCGCCGCTCTTGCAGGTGTGATACTACTCGGCCCCCGCAAGGGAAAGTACAATCAGAGTACTGGTGCCGTTCAAGCTATTCCAGGGGCCAACCTGCCCCTAGCCACATTGGGCACCTTCATCTTATGGATGGGGTGGTTCGGATTCAATGGCGGCTCCACACTGAAGCTGGGTGGAATCGAAGTGGCCAACGAAGTGGCCAACGTATTCCTAAATACCAACGCCGCTGCTGCCGGAGGATTGATTGCGGCACTGATCACTGCGCGCATTATGTTTGGCAAAGCGGATTTGACCATGGCGTTAAATGGCGCATTGGCCGGTCTCGTTGCCATCACAGCTGAACCTGCTGACCCGACCCCGCTCTTGGCAACCATCATCGGGGCTGTCGGTGGCATCATCGTAGTTTTCAGCATTATTGCACTGGACAAGCTTCAGATTGACGATCCGGTGGGGGCTATTTCCGTTCATGGCACGGTCGGCATTTTTGGCATCTTCGCTGTTTTATTATCTGATGCCGATGCCACATCCGTTGGACAGTTTGTCGGCATGCTCACTATTTTAGTGTGGGTATTTGTGACAAGTCTGATTGTATGGGCTGCTTTAGGGGCTATCATTGGACTTCGGGTAACTGAGGAAGAGGAAACCGAAGGGGTGGATATCGCCGAATGTGGTATGGAGGCTTACCCCGAATTCGCCACTCAATAGATTTTCTTGATTTCAGAGGTGCCTCGCCGTTGGTGCAGGCACTTCTCTTATCTCCCATGTTGCCTAAGAAAAGTTCAATGAAGTGCCTCGAAGAAGGGTATAAGCACTCACAACTCAAATCCAGCACTCGGCACAATCAAATTTTGCAACCGGATTACATGTCACAATTCTGTGAGATTGCACTTGTAGACCTCTAAATCCTAGATTGCATTATCCATCTAATGTAGCCGCTACTTAGTGGTTCCGCCTCCTTAGCGAGCGATATATAAACCTTGACCAGCGCATGGGGACAAAGCCGGGCATAGCCGAGCCCAATTACCAATAACTTGAGTCCTACCACAGTCAAGCTCGTCAGACAACGAACACAACACAAGTTCCGAGTGCTTGCGGACAAATTTGAGATAATAACCTGATACCATTTACCACCATGGCTTAGTGTCTAGTCAATCGAAAAATGTTGGTTGTACCCACTTTGACTTGACCCGCCGCCTTGATTACCAGAAAGTGCGAATAATCCCGCCTATGCGAAGAATATCCCTTGACTTGACATTAGCCAGCCCTGAAACCCAACGAGATTGTGGGCAAATGGATTATTATGAAATCGATAGAATGCCGTGGTTAAAAATTTACCTGCTAGCATCTATCCTCTACTTCAGGGTTGCCTGCATAATTCATTTCTTCAAGCTTAGGTTGAAGCAGAAACACGCACTCAATTTCCTGAGGTAGCAAGAGGTGCGGATGGGATGGTCAATGCGTCTTTCGGGTCGGTATACTCGACACTTGCCACCTCTGTTGTTAAACCAAGATGCCCTTCAATACAGGCAACCCGCATGGAGACATCAACAACTTCACCCCTAAGAGTGCGGACTTCCAAAGAAAGACCATCAATTCGGGTGTTGAAGTTGTAAATTCGAGTATTGATGGAACTAACCCCCCCCATAAAATCACGCTGATCAAAATAGCTGCTACCGACAGAAATACTCCCTGACCATTGCTAAAGATATGAAACCCTTTCCCTTAGCCTCAAAAAGAACTTCTCTCTCGTCCTGTTTAATCGTTGCCACCAATGTATTGACCCCGTCTATGAATTACATAGCAGGATAGAAAATTGAGCGTTGAAACTGTCTTAAGTCTGCGATAGAAATTTCCATGAGTGGGTAGCCAGTGGTTTTGTGCCACTAGTGCCAAGTTAAGGGACATTTGTCGCATAGATGGAATCATTCACATGCTCTGATTAGCAAGGCAGCCAGTTAGACTGAAGCGAGTTCATCCGTCATATTTTGATTGACTAAACATTAGGCTTCGCAGATGCAAACCAATAAAAATATATTTCGACCTTAATGCGCTCTGTTCGCAAATCATCATGGCAAAACGAAATCAACATTTGATTCGTCAAAAGGACAAATGGGCTGATCGAGCTTAACTTCAACTGTTAATCGGCAGACTAAAATCCCCATACAGCTGCTGCAACACTGCAAGAGCAACCAGAGGCGCAGTTTCTGCGCGCAGAATCCTTGGACCCAACCTTACAACAGGATAACCGGATGTCTTGGCAAACTTTATCTCCTCTGGCGAAAAGCCGCCCTCAGGACCAGTAAACAAAGTGACACTGCCGCTTGCCAAAATATCTTTTGGGGCCGATTCACCACTTGCTTCAAATACAAGAGCCTGATCTGTATCAACTGCTGCTATAGCATCCTTGAAATCCTGAGGTGGATTGATCGACGGAACGTCCAAACGGCCCGATTGCTCCGCTGCATGCTCAGCTATCTGCTGCCAGTGCCGGAGCTTTTTCCCTAAACGTGTGGTATCCCTAAATTTCACTTCAGTAAATTCTGAATAAAGCGGAGTGATTGCAATTACACCAAGTTCTGTGGCTTTCTGAATGGCATAATCCATGCGATCACCACGCGACAGTGCAAGACTTAAACTAAGTGCAAGCAACGGCGGCTGATATGATCGAAGCTTCTTTCTGACCAGGGCTACAACCAGAGGATGACCTGACTCCAGCACCTCAGCCCGATACTCACCTTCCTTGGCATTAAAGAGCGTAACTTGATCTCCACCTCTGAGACGCAGCACCTTGATCAGATGACGGGATACGCTGGCTGAAAGCGTTACCTCTGCTCCAGCAGTCAGTTGTTGCGGATGATGAACTCGAGTGATGCGCATCCAGCGATTTTGTTTCGCAAATCTACCGGTCTGAGAGTGAAAGATTGTCCCACAGAGCCTTGACACATCCAGCCAGGTTCATGGAGTAAAAGTGCAGTCCTGGTGCCCCCCCTACCAGCAGTCTTTCACACAATTCACTCACTACTTCCAGGCCATAGGTACGCAGACCAGCGGTATCTTCCCCAAAAGTTTCCAGTTTACGTCCCAGCCACTGGGGAATCTCGGCCCCGCATTTAATGCTGAAGCGGGCCAAGTTCTGGTAGTTTGTAATCGGCATGATGCCAGGGACTATCGGAATCCCGATACCTTGTTTTGCACAGTAATCACGGAAATGAAAGTAGGCATCTGCATTATAAAAATACTGGGTTATTGCCGAATTTGCCCCAGCCTCGACCTTATCCTTGAAGTAGTTGACATCTGCTGCATAACTTCTGGCCTCAGGATGAATCTCCGGATAACAGGCCACTTCAATATGGAAAGCATCTCCGGTCTTATGCCGGATAAACTCGACCAGCTCGCTTGCATAGCGAGAATGAACCGATGTCCCGCTACCAGAAGGGATGTCGCCACGCAATGCCACCAGACGACTGATACCTGCGTTGAGGTAGCTGTGCAACAGTTCGAGCACTCCATCCTCATTCAGTCCGCTAAACGAAAGATGAGGCGCAATCTCGGAACCCTGTGCCTGGTACTTCATCACCAGTTGCCGGGTACCGTGTCGCGTCGAACCTCCGGCACCATAAGTAACTGAGAAAAAGTCCGGATCAAGCTGGGACAATTCCGCATGTACCGCATCAAGCCGAGCTTCTCCCGCCGCCGTATGCGGGGGGTAGAACTCAATACTGAAATTTGAAACGGTCACAACTTGGACATCGTTTCAGTATTTGTAACTTTCAGTCTTGAAGGGTCCTTGTAGCGGGACATTGATATAGTTAGCCTGTTCTAGTGTGAGTTCGGTGAGCACGCCGCCAAATCCTGCCACCATCAGTGCAGCCACTTCCTCATCAAGATGCTTGGGCAGAACCTCTACACTGATGGCGGAATGTTTGACATCCGGCGACTGTGACGCAAACTTTCGTTCAAAAAGGTACATCTGCGCCAGTACCTGATTAGCAAAGGATCCATCCATAATACGGGAAGGATGACCAGTAGCATTGCCCAAATTGATCAGACGCCCCTCTGAAAGCAGAATCAGATAGTCATCAGGATTTTCGCTACGATAAATCTTGTGTACTTGGGGCTTAACTTCTTCCCATTGCCAATGTTCGCGCATGAAACTGGTGTCAATTTCATTGTCAAAGTGTCCTATGTTGCAGATGATGGCACCGGCTTTCACGGCTGCGAGTATGTGGCGATCGCAGACATTAACGTTGCCGGTAGCAGTGACCAACAAGTCCAGCCTGGCCAACAATGCACAATCGACAGCGGCCGACTCGCCGGTATTCTTTCCATCCCGCCAGGGCGATACAAGCTCGAAACCATCCATGCAAGCCTGCATGGCGCAAATCGGATCAATCTCCGCAATACGCACAATCATGCCTTCCTGACGCAGGCTCTGGGCTGAACCTTTGCCTACGTCGCCATAACCGATGACTAGTGCATGCTTGCCCGAAAGCAGCATATCGGTACCACGCTTAATGCCATCATTAAGGCTGTGTCGGCAACCATATTTATTGTCGTTCTTGGACTTAGTAACCGAGTCATTCACATTGATGGCAGGTACTTTGAGGGAGCCCGATTCCAGCATTTCCAGTAACCGATGCACTCCGGTGGTGGTTTCCTCGGTAATACCATGGATGTTGTCCAGCATCTGCGGAAACTTGTCATGCACCATAGCCGTCAGATCGCCACCGTCATCCAGAATCATATTGGCATCCCAAGGTTGACCATCCTTCAAAATGGTCTGCTCAATACACCATTCTCCCTCCTCTTCGGTCTGACCTTTCCAAGCGTACACCGGAATCCCCTCTGCGGCGATGCAGGCAGCGGCATGGTCCTGAGTAGAAAAGATATTGCAGGAGGACCAGCGCACCTCGGCACCGAGTGTCACCAGGGTTTCTATTAACACGGCTGTCTGCACGGTCATATGAATGCATCCAAGAATCCTTGCTTCCGCCAAAGGCTTTTCCTCCGCATACTTTTTACGCAGTGTCATCAGGGCAGGCATCTCTGCCTCAGCCAGGGTGATCTCTCGACGCCCAAAGTCGGCAAGACTAATATCTGCCACTTTGTAATCGGGCAGTCTGGTAACATTGCTTTGTGCAGTAGCTGTGCTCATGTTCAAATCCTATGCTGATTGAATAGTTTATGTATGGTTCTTTACAGTCCGGCAGCGGTTTTCAATGCCTCAGCCTTATCAGTGCGTTCCCAGGTGAATTCAGGGTCTTCCCGGCCAAAATGACCGTAGGCCGCCGTGGGTCGGTAGATTGGTCGTAGCAGGTTCAGGCTTTCGATAAGCCCCTTCGGTCGCAACTCAAAATGTTCACGTACCAGCATGACAATGCGATCATTGTCTATTCTGCCAGTGCCAAAGGTTTCCACACTGACTGATGTGGGCTCGGCCACGCCGATTGCATAAGACAGTTGCAGCTCACAGCGTTCGGCAATGCCGGCCGCTACCAGATTCTTGGCCACATAGCGAGCCAGATATGCCGCCGAGCGATCTACTTTGGAAGGATCCTTACCGGAGAAGGCACCACCACCATGGCGTGCCATGCCGCCATAAGTATCGACAATAATCTTGCGTCCGGTCAGGCCGCAATCGCCATGCGGGCCGCCTATGACGAATCGTCCAGTGGGATTGATAAAGATTTTGGTGTTGTTGTCCATCCAGTTCGCCGGTAATACTGGCTTTATGATTTCCTCCCTCACCGCCTCTTCCAGGTCGTTCTGTGCAATATCTTCGCAATGCTGGGTAGACAGCACCACGGCATCAATACCCGTCGGCTTGCCCTGTTCGTAGCGGAGTGTGACCTGACTTTTGGCATCGGGCTCCAGCCATGATAGACTGCCATTCTTGCGCAGTTCGGACTGACGCTGCACCAAGCGGTGAGAGTACAGTACAGGAGCCGGCATCAGCACAGCAGTCTCGTTGGTGGCATAACCAAACATCAACCCTTGATCACCTGCCCCCTGCTCACGGTCCGAGGACTCATCCACACCCATAGCAATATCAGGCGACTGGCTGCCTATGGCATTGAGTACTGCGCAGGTGTTGGCATCAAATCCGCTTTCAGAGTGCTTGTAGCCGATATCGCTCACCACCTTGCGGACGATGCTCTCAACATCCACATAGGCCTCAGTGGTGATTTCACCGGCCACGATTACCATGCCGGTTTTGATCATTGTTTCGCAGGCAACTCGCGAGGCTGGATCTTTCTCCAGCAAAGCATCAAGGATAGCATCAGAGATTTGATCTGCCATCTTGTCCGGGTGGCCTTCCGAAACCGATTCAGAGGTAAACAAGTGAGGTTCAGCCATTAGCATTCCTTATAGGTAATAATTCAAAAGCTACTATGGGGAAGTGACATCAATCATCAGCAAATTAATCACGGGTACACCTAGCAGTAGCGGACATTAACCTTCATGTTCTGAGTGTTCAAGTATCAGGTATTCCTTTATGGAACACTCGAATCTGTATTTGAAATCCGTTGCGCAGGCTCAGAATTGAGCTCTGACCAATACTCAGACCAGCCTTTTCAGCCCAGTGATTCAGATCGGATTCCTCAAAGCCAAGCCATACATCACCACAAGTTTCCCGAACCCAGTCCTGATCATGGGAAGACAACTCGGCAAGCAACAGGCAGCCCCCGGTTTTCAGCAACGCAGCCGAATCCCTAAAAGACCTGGGCGGTGAAGAGATATGATGTAGCACCATATCAAAGATGATCAGGTCATGAAGTTTCTTCCTCTTGCGAGCAACTTTTGTGTCCCCCTCAATGAACGTGACTCCCTTGCCACTGTTCTCTGCCACTGCGGCACGAGATCGTTGCAGCATGTCGCGCGAGTTATCCAAAGCGGTCAGCCGATTGAACATCGTATGGAGTCGCACCAATAACTGACCCTCGCCAGGGCCAACCTCCAGCACGGAAGCTCCAGCATCTATTCCTAGTCCTTCGATAACCTTTAGCAAGCTACCATGATAGTCGGCATGCTCGACGATAAGTCCCTGTTTCTCACGAAATCTGGTCGCATTGCGGTTGAAAAAACCCAGAGACTGTTGCGAACGCTCCAACTGAATCTGCCGTATCTTCCTTTGTTGAGCCGCAGGCAAATCGGTAGAATCCAACCGGTCATAAACGGCAGCCTTGATTTCCCGATGGGGATCATGATCAGCCAGAAAGGCCCTGCGATAGAAAATGGAATTTCCTTCCCGGCGGGTGGATACCAAATCGGCCGTAGCCAGTATTTTCAGATGATGACTCAAGGCAGATTGACGAGTTCTCATAATTCGAGACAGTTCCAGCACGCCAAAGCTTTCGCTTTTAAGTACCCTCAGGACCTGCAGCCGCAGAACATCCGCTAGTGCCTTGTGCAGGCTACCTAACTGCTGCACCGGTCTACTGAGCTGTGGTGCAGTATCAGTGTTTGTGAAAGCAAGTCTTGGCATACCTGATAACCTTGATCTGGAAACTTGAATCAACCGCCTGCCTCTGGCATTCATGGGCCGGAATTGACTGGAATCCTGTAACCCAGCCGCTGAAGGGGTGTTTTGCTCTCCGGGCATTTGTACTAAAATTGCCAGCCCATGCTAGTGGTAAGAAAATTGAGGATTACTGCAACTTCAAACTTTTGCACAGCCGTCATGTTAATGGCCCTGACTGATAGATAAACACCAACTGTAACACTAATCAAACCCATAAGCAAACCTATATCAAAATATTTTGATATAGGTTTTCAGCTCCATCGTCTTTCTTAGACAGGAACCTCCTAGCTATATAGAAATCCAATCAGCAGTTCTCATTTTAAGTATTAACCGTCATATCATACTGTTATGGCGATACGTTTATTATTTTCTGAATCAGAATTCGCCGAATCCGACCTTTGCACTCTGACAGCATGGCACTGAATGGCTAAATTTGTCATTTAGGGCTGACTTTTTTCAAAAAGATGGCCCATACTCTCTGCCACGACTGACTTTGCAGAAGATTTTGATCCCGTGGCAGTGCGGATTCGAGAGATTGAGGTGCGTCCAATGCAGGCGCATGAACAGTGCCGTTGGGATGCGCTGTTGACGGAACACCACTCCATCCCACCAGTGTCCCGGTAACTGGTTTCGAAATCATTTTCCTCTGGGTTGCCCGTATGATCATGCTGACCCTCAAGTTCATCGGAGAAATTCCTTTCAGGCAGGTTTACATCACCGGCCTGGTGCGCGACGAGCATGGCTAGAGAATGTCCAAGTCCAAAGGAAATATACTTAACCCAATCGATCTAGTTGACGGCATCTTACTGGTGGTAAAACGCGCGGCTGAACTGATGCAGTCACACCTCAGGGGAACTATTGCAAAAAATACCCGCAAATCCTTTCACGACGGTATCAAAGGCTATGGCACCGATGCCTTGCGCTATACCTTCTATTCCCTGGCATCCACCGGCCGGGAAATCAAGTTTGATATAGAACGCATGGAGGGCCATCGAAACTTTTGCAACAAGATTCAGAACGCTTCCCGTTTTATACTGATGAATATAGCGGACGGCTCAGTGGCTGCTTAACTGGATTCCAGGCAGTTCTCCATGTCAGATCGCTGGATCCTCAGCCAGTTACAGACCGCAGTCAAAGTCCTGACTGATGCCATGGACAACTATCGCTTTGACCTGATATCTCCAGGCACTGCACGAATTTATCTGCAACGGGTACTGCGACTGGTATGTGGAGCTTTACAAGACTATTTTGTGACATGCCGAGAGTGATTCACAACGGGCAGCAATCACCCGGCGTGTGCTGCTGACTGTTCTGGAACAGAGTCTGCACCTGTTAAACCCTCTCGTGCCTTTCATTACTAAAGAGACCTAGCAAAAGGTGGGACCGCCACTGGGGATTAACGCTGATAGCATCATGCTGTAGCCCTACCCTCATTACACAAGCGAGCAGGTCGATGCGGTGGCCGAAGCGCAGATTTTATGGCTGCAAGACATCATCATCACCATTCGCACCATAACGCAGTGAAATGAGGGTCCCCCCCCCCTGCCAGAACCATTACCGTTCTGCTACGGAGTGGTACCCAGGAAGATCGCTACAAGTTGGAAGCCTATCGGCCGTTTCTGAAAAAGCTAGCCAAGCTGAACTCAGTGGAATAGCTGGATGCCGATACGGAAACGCGGGCCGTGCTTAAGGCCGCCGCACAAAATCTCCACCAAGCCATAATTGGCGATCTCGCCCAGCAAGCGGTGCAGGAATTGGGTACGCTTGTGGCATTCCTCGCCGATACCAAGAGCATCGTAAATTTCGGGCTGGGTAACGGCGAGGCATTGCAGCAGATTGACCAGATCAACGGCATCTTTCCTGTCAAAATCATGCGGGTCCCCACATCGTATCCGGTTTCTTACACCAGAGAGGCGACGATGATGGATTCCAGACCCTCTTCATTGGTATCTGCTGGCTTTATGCGCTCCCTCGCAGCTAATGTGGATTAACCCAGCCCTTTCGCGACAAAACATCGACAGCAAGACCAATCTGGCGCAGGGTGAATTGCAACTTGCGATCATTCCAATCATAAATACGGCGAACCACTTCTTCCTCGGAATCGGCCTGTTCATGCTTTATCACCCAGTGCACAGTGGCCAGCAACTCCAGTTCGAAGGGAGATTCAAAACCCTCTATTAATTCTGTGACTTGCTCGAATCGTTGTCTGGTCTCAGCATGCTCACCAAGGAATTTGGCAGCATCCTCTATCGCCCCAGGCACAAGCTGAAGCGACTTGTCCGGCGCGTCTCCGCCATCAACATAACCGAAAACCAGATGTCCCTCAATAGCATTCAATACATGGCGCAAATTCTCGGCATAGGGTCCATGAGGAGCTTTCTGATACCGCAGCTTAAGTGGCTCACCCGCTTCCTGCATGAAGTACATCAGCTTGTGAACTTCAATCAGCGTTACAAATGGATCGAACAGACCACGCAAATATCGGTGCATCAACTCCACAAGAGCCGCCCGACCTGGCGTCATGTTGGGAACTTCCCGGTTATGCACCATTTTTTCAGCCACTGGCGCGCCCTTGGGCTCTAAAATAATGATACGGACGTCATCCATATCACAAAGTGCCCGTTCAATGTGCTGCCGTACCTCCGCCCAGTCTAATCCACCCAGACCGCTACCCAGAGGCGGGATAGTAATAGAGTGGATACCTCGTGCCCTTATCTCTACTGCCAGTGCCTCAAGCCCTGATTCAATATCCTCAATTCGACTCTTGCCCCGCCAATGCCGCTTGGTGGGAAAGTTAATGATGTAACGAGGGTTGGTCAGACCACCCATATCGAAAACAAACATGCGCCCTGGCTTAACTTCCTCTCGCTTGCAGGCAGCGGCATAGGCCTTGAAGTTCTTCGGGAAAGCCTTTTTGAACTGAAGTGCAATACCGCGGCCCATCACGCCGACACAATTAACAGTATTTATGATCGCCTCGGCGTCTTCAGTGAGGATATTGCCTGTTTTATATTCAATCATTTTGAAATCCTCCTCAATAATACCATTCGTTCCTAATCTCGAGCTGCGGTTTATGGATACTAACTGCTAGTGCATGGACCACTTGGTGATATGTCGCATTATTACTCACGCCAATACGATCAACGAGGCCCCATGGAAAACGGGTTTCTACCAGATACTCCGCCTGCTTACCTTCTTTGACCATGGGTGAAATTCCTGCCCCACTCCATCTATTTACCTGGACTGCATCCCAATTAACTTCATTCAATTGGGCCAGATCACAACGATCTTCGAAGTGGTAGGAACCTGCGTTAGACAACGTAAAGGCCCAACGTCGATTCTTAGCTTCGGCCCGTGTGACAGCCGCCTGAAGGTCAAACACCAGATGAATGATTGGGCCTTCGCCACCATGATAGGTAAACTCGGGATGATTATTCTTATGAATCAGGTAAAGCATAATTGAGCGGGGGCAAAAATAGAAAGGTACACACTCGCCCACATGCAACCCAGGATGACTATTCAAGGTCAGTTCATTGAGGCGTCTTGCTTTGATATTGCTCATTCCTATCGACGTTCCAAGCCCCGAATACTTCGCAATCTCTGCATCGCACCAAAGCCCATCGCTTTGAATAATTGATGGCAGTCTATCTACATGCACGATGTGATAGATCTTGGGTTGTGCTGGGACTGTTGCATGTCTCAGCCTCCGATTCGGCCTAGTCCTCGATTAGTCCTTCGTTGTCTATCACATCGGCATCCAGTGCCAGCAACCTATCGGATGGACACACTTGACATCGGGTTCTACTTGATGTCTAATGTCGGCATGAAGATCGGGCTACGCACAATCAGCGACCAAGCCATTCAGTGGTTCAG
>JAPORB010000097.1 GCA_026710425.1 Gammaproteobacteria bacterium | reverse complement strand
TAAGGTCAGAGCCTGTTAACTTGAATGCAACTATTTTGAGAGTAACAGAACTCCCCGTATCTGGCTAGCATCATAGTGAGTAAAGACAAATACATCATCAACATTGTCATTATTGAGGCGAGTGGCAAAAAGATCTCCTGCGGACACGGTGTCATTAATAGTCAAAGTCAAATCCGGTTGCCTGCCGTCAACTTGTTCAAGTACCTTGGCGTTGTCAACTGAGGCGTTTTCAATTATCTCCCTGATGTCGATGGTATAATTGTCTCGCTGCCGAGTGTAGCCTAGCGCGCCAAGAAACTCAGCCTGCTCGGGTTCCGAACGGACAGCATCGAAAAAGATCTGTACCTGATCATCAACAAGTGCCAGCAGCTCAATGCTGTCGAGATTGTCATCCAGTATCGCTGTAGTGGTGAGCGGACCAGCGGCATTCTCCAGAATTTCCACTTCGTCTGAAAGGTCTTCATAGGCACTGGCCAGACGAATAACAGAGGGAAACCGGAGTTCTACTGTAATCTTGCGTGTCGGTCTGCGGGAAAAACCCTCACCCTGATTGGGATAGACAAAAGCCTCAATGCCAATGCTGCCGGATAGAGCCATCCACACAAAAATATCACCAACTGAAATGGCCTCCACTCGCCATAACCACAAGTCCTTGAGGCCATCCCCATCCTCATCATGCAGGAAAGTGCTGAGTACATTACCACCGGAACGTAATACTTGCTGAGGCGTTTCCAAATCCATACCGCGGCTGTTTCCCCGAAACAGCGACACCTTGCCACCCTCACGCAGCAGCAGATCATCAATCCCATCTCCGTTGACATCATCAAGAATCTCTTCATGGGTCAGTGCCAGCACACCCGTCAGGTTTGAAAAATCCAGATTATCGATATCAAATTCACCCAGTCTGTCTTCGACAGCCGCAATATTCAGCGAATAGCTTGGTCGGCGGGGCAGGTAAGGACTGCCGCCCGGATTGGCAATAAACACATCAAGTCGCTCTGCGGTGCGTGAAATCAGATCATTGGCACTGTCACCGTTGACATCTCTCAGTTCAATAACCGGTATGCGTACCGACTGACCTGAGGAGCGATTGAACCGATTGATGTCAATCTCGGTGCGTAGGCGCATTTCGGAGCTGATACCAAGTGGCGGCTGATAGCTGCCATCTGCAATCTTGATTAGTAGATTGATTACACCGGCACCCGGAATCACCAGATCCTCCAAGCCATCATTGTTGATATCACGGGAGAAGTGCAGGCGATTCACCCCCTTGGTGATGAATCCCGGCAAACCGGACTGAATTACCTCGGGCTCACTGAATTTTCCGTCTGTGATATGCCAGGCCTGTGCCAAGTTGCCATCCAGCAAGGCCACAATGGCTATGCCATTTCCATAACCTCGACTTAAATCCCATCCAACTGCCTTGTGCTTAAATGTGAGTTCTGCGAACTGATTTTGAAAATCAAAACCGTCTACATTCTGGAAGTAGATGCGCAAGGTTTGATCGCTGACGCTGATGAGATCCTGCAAGTTATCATCGTTGGTATCGGCGACGATGAGCTGCACGGCATTGGCAGGCAGACTGAAAGATTGCTGGTCGAAAGCAGGTTCTGCGGCCATTACAATAGTACTTGCGGTCAGCAGCAGTATCAGGGCTAGTTGTTGCCAATCTGTCATGGTTGGGCCACCAGTAGGGAAGTGGTGGTGCCGTGCCGGAGCAGAAGGTCAGGCCTCCCATCATTATTTAGCGGTAACACCTCAAACTCAAATACGGTCCGGGGCGAGACATACTCCCAGAAAGGAGCAGAAGCAATCTGCAGATTGCTGTCTATGGCCTTGGCGGCCAGTGTGCCATTAGTCGTGACATAAAGAGCATCGTTCCTGCCATCACCATTGATATCGTAATGCAGTGCGATTTGCTCTGAGAGTCCTCTTACATTGTCGGCCGAGAATCTTTCCTGCAGGCGTGAACTTGGTCGACGAACAAAGACCAGATCGGGATCACGGCTATAAATTAGCTGAGTGCGTTCTATGCTGGCATTACGAATTACATCAACCACTGGTACGGTATAGTAGCTGACGCTAAGCACAGTCTCCTCCGGTTCCACCATGACCACATTAACAGCCATCTCATAACCGGACAGACGCATGACTTGGTCCGGTGTTTGGAAAGTGAAGCTACCGCCACGATTGATATAAAACCTGGCCTCCCATTGATTGCCATCGCCCGACAGGCGCAGTAAATCTGCCAGGCCATCTCCATTCATGTCTGTCAGTTTGATATCGCCACGCGAATCAATATCGCCGCTCCAGTCTGGAACACTGCTAAAAAGAGTTTGCTGATCCTGCAGGTGTATATTGATCCGACCTAGGCCATTATCTCCTGCATTCAGATAGACGATGTCCAGCAGCTCGTCCTGATTAAGATTAATCAGGTTTACAGTTGGGAGCCATTGCTCGCTCTCCAGCAGTGCCTGGTTCAGATCTGCCTGTTGATCCCATACCTCCACGAATCCATCAAAAGGAGTGGGTGCCTTCAGATTGATCTCAACCAATACCCCTTGCTCCGCATTGATGCCGAGATTGGCATCGACTTCTGCGTTGCTGCGGGAACGTTGGATAGGTGTGATATCCTCGTTAAGTGTGGAGAATGTCATGGCTTGGGTAAAACGTTCGTCTCCGTGGCCGAGGAATATGCCGTAGTTTTCATCTCCCGGTAGCACTAGGTCAATATGGCCATCATCGTTGATATCAACTGGGAGGTTGGTAAAATGTACTTGATCCTGATTGGGGATGCTTGCTATCAGATCCCACTCTGCCAGCAGTTTCAGGTTTCCGGCATAACCTTCAATGGCAGTAGATAGACTGAACACACCATTATTGGCAAACAGCACCAGCTCGGTACCCGGTTCGCGGCGTACATCGGCAAAGCCTACAGCAATAATCTCGGTCTTGATCTCCACACGTTGCGGATTGGCGTTGTAACGCCCGCCGACTTGCTGATGATAGATATGTAGTTCGCGGCCAATCTCCGGATCGAAATACGAGACGACAATATCCTTGCCCCCATCCCCGTTCATATCTTCCAGCACCAGCGGATCCCAATTATTTTCCCGTTGCAGCTCAAAGCTTGCGTAGTTGGATTGTGCATGGCTGATACCGGATAGTAATAACAGTAACAAGATCGGCAGCAGCAGATTGCATGGCGAACCTGATTTACCACCAAGAAATGATTCAGGGGAGGATGATAAACCCGCCACTTGCACAGCACTAAATAAGACTGTTCTGCAAGATTTGATAGTTGGACGACTGGTATAAATCCTGATCATACGCTTGAGAGTAACCTTGATGCCTTCGCAGCATTGATTTAAGTGCGGTTTCGTCCTTGGACAGTAGTAAATTCAAGGATGCCTGCTACCGATTCTAATCAGTTGCTGGCTTCCTCTACCAGTTCGCCAATATCACTGCTGAGATTAATGAAGCCAAGCAGGCTGTGAGACCGTTCGCTGGCATTCTGTTCATAACTGTACAGAGAGAACAGCCATAAATCGAGGATTGAAAGGCTACTACGATCTGGATTTAGTGAGGACTCATAGCGGAATAATGGTCCCAGAGCTATACGGCTGATGCGTCGACCTGGATCCCAGAGCTTCATGTTGATCTCGGTCAGTTCACCGTTGCAAAAGCAGGTAAATCCTACCCTGTCGCCAGATGCATGCTCACGATTGAGGCGGGTAACCAGATCCTGTGCAGAATTGAGTTGGACACCATTGAGTGCCAGTAGCAGATCGCCAGGCTCTATGCCCGCCGCCGACAATGGGCTTTGAGGAAATAGCTTTACCACCCGGGCGGCAATTTGCTCGGCATCAATTTCTACCAGTTCAGTTCGGTAACCGGCGCGTGTGCGCACAGGATCGATACGGTACAGCTCCTGTGCGGGAATATTTTTGGCTAAGGGTCTGGCGATAATCGTAGCCTCAAACACCAGGGTGTTGCGCTGAACTTCAAAGCGGTAGTTAAGACCGTCTTTGCCCTGTTGGGCCAGCAATAGCAATGCATCGGGGTGGTTGGTCTCAATCCCGTCAACACCAAGGATTATGTCGCCCACCGCAATGCCAGCACTAGCCGCCGGACCGTTGGCCGTAATCGCCCGTACTCGAACCCCGGGTAAGGATTCAATGTTAAACAGAGAATCGCTCTCGTTAACACTGACATCAACTCCGAAATCCACCTGGCTGTTGTCCGCCGATTCATTGTTCAGATTAACCTTCTCGGGAGACAAGCTGACTGCAGGCAAAAGCTGTTTCGGCTCGTAACTGACGCAGGCGGTAAGAACTAACAAAAGCAGTAGTAGAGGAATTCTGTGGAAGCGCGGAATATTCATGAATAGGTTCTTTGTTCATTCGTCAGGCGTAAAGGAGAACTTTGCACGCGGTAGCATCCTGCTCGAAAGGATTGCATTCGTAATTTCATAAGGTGCGCCGCTCAACCGCTACCAGCATCAGTGCTACCATAATCAGTAAGCTCGGCAAGGGCACCAGGTTGTTCATTTCGAGGAAGTGCGGATCAATAAGCACATCGGAATATCCTCTTACCAGTCTGCTGACTTCCCCCAGATAGGATTGGTCTAGCAGTGACGGCTGATAGGTGGTATACAGGTACAATGCCTTGTCACCGAGAACTGATTTGAACAGATCCAGAGCCAGAGTCAGGCCCAAGGCACTAACCACAGCCTGTGTTGAACTGTTGGCAACCACGGAAACCAGCAGTCCCATCGCCATGGCCGCAGGCAGAGGCAACAGGGCCAGGTGCAGACCCAATCTTATCTCATGACGAATTTCCTGCTGACTGATCAGCTCGAAACCATCTTCAGCCACAGCCCCAAATTCCCAGAGTAGCGAACTGACCAGAAAGCAGCTCCCCAAGAGTAGCAATAACGCAATCAGTCCCAGTAAGTGCAGGTGCAGTAGCTTGGCCAAAACCACGGCTCGACGAGAGCAGCAACGGATCAGCAGGTGACGAATGGCTCCGCTGTCTCTTTCTCCGCTAAAACAGGTGGCAGCCTGGGCGACCAGCAACAGACCCAACAGGGAAAGTCCGGTATTCAGGCCATCGACTAAATGGCCATAGGCATTGTTAGCCATTGCAATATCGAAGTCGGTACGACCCAGCATGTTGTCAGTGACGGCGGAGCCCGCATCCCGGACTCTGGTCAGCACTAACTGGAGTATGACCAAGGTTACTGGTATCCCCAGAACCATCTTGCTACTCACCGAGCGCAGTGAAACAAACAGCTCGCTTTTTAAGGCAAGAAGGAATCCGTTCATGTAGCCTCTTCGCTTACAGTATCACTGCCAAAGTGGCCCGGAGAACTGATGACTTGTCGAAACAGGGCTTCAAGTGAAGCTCCTTTCGGGATCAGTTCCGACACGGATACTCCGCCTTTTACCAGTAGAGCATTGATTATGGCTGGGTCTTTGTCGCCAATCTCCACTTTCAGCAATTGCTCGCTCGAACTTGCCAGCAGTTTCACGTCGGCCTCGGCAGCCAGTAGCTGGCGAGATCGCTGTGGATCAGACACGCGGATGTGCAAAATAGTTCCGAATTGCTCCAATAGCTGTGTTTTGTTGCCATCAACTGCAATCTGACCCTGGTGCAGTATGGCAAGATGACTGCAAATCTGCTCAAGATAGGGCAATTGGTGACTTGATAGCAGAAAACTTGTGCCAAGTTCTTGATTAAGGCTATGGATCAGGACCAGCACATCATCAACACCACCGGCATCCAGTCCGTTGAAGGGTTCGTCCAACAATACTAGTTCGGGATAACCGAGCAGTCCTTGAGCGATTGAGGCACGGCGCTTGTTGCCTAGTGAGAGATGTCGGATTCTGAAACGACCAAAGGTTTCGATACCCAACAATTTCTTGACTTCATCAATCCTGCTTCGGGGCAGTCCGCACAACAGAGCGGCATGCCGCAGTGTCTGGTCTACAGTGAGAGCGGGGTTGAGGCTGGGCGTGTCGAAAATGGCAACAACCTTGCTCCGGTTCATATGGATATTGCGAGGAGCCTGTCCGAGCACCGAAACAGAGCCGCTGTCAAAGCTGCGTAGTCCAAGCACACATTCAAGGGTAGTAGTTTTGCCTGAACCATTAAGTCCCACCAGTCCGTGGATGGCACCGCGTTTCACTTCCAGCTGCAAGCCCCGCAGCACCTCATGTGGACCATAGCGTTTGCGCAGATCAGAGATCTGCAGAACGGAATCCGGTGATGACTGACTCATGGCGATCACAGGAGATAAGATGGTCGGCGAGTGATCCCCGGCCCGTTAGTCTACTCAACAAACAGCTGATTAACCTGCACTTGCTGAACTGACCCGAACTGCTCAAGTTCTGCGGTATCAATGATGGACAGATCGCCCACCACAGAAATCAGTTTGGCCCGATCCTTAATATGGGTTTGCTGAAAAGTCTGCAGATCATCCAGACTGACCTGTTGCAGCTCGGTGAATCGTTGCCGACGCGGATCGCCTTCCAAGCCCAAACGTTCCCAGTTTCTTACCGCTCCCAAGACCTCTCGAAAGTTTAGCTTGGAAGTGCGATAACGATTGACCAGTGCATTGACGGTCTCATCAAAACGATCCGTGGAGGCTGGCATATTGTCGATCAGATCAATGAAGGTGGCCAAAGCCTCGGCAGTTTTGTCTGTCTGGGTGCCGATAGCTCCCAGCATCAGGTTTTCGGCCTCCAGCCGACTACCCTGCATGTAGCGGGCCGAGGCAGAGTAGGCCAAGGCACGGGCCTCCCGCAATTCCTGAAATACCACGCTGGACATGCCGCTGCCGAAATAATTGGTATACAGGGAGGCCATGACGCTGTCTTCGGGTTGAAACAGGCCATCGGCAAACTCAATACGGACCTGGGCCTGGGCGGTTTGTTGATCTACCACCATTACCTCTGATTCATCAACTGGACGGACCCGGCGATAGCGAAATTCGGTTGTGTCCTTCAGATCTGTGTCGATCTCATGGTGGCGCCGCAGAATTTGCACCAACTGCTCAAGTGGTAGCGATCCGGTATAGGCGAGCGTGTGATTGTAGTCCAAAAGTTCGGCGGGCTGTATCAGCAAATCTGCTGCACTTGCCTGCATGATCTCCATCGAAGTTGGAGCCTCAAGCAGGGGAGACTGTTCCCGGTAACGGTTGTACAGGTAGAGGGCTTGTGCGATGGCTGGGGGAGAGCTCTTGCGGTCCTCGCGGGTCTTGAGCACGATACTTTTCAACTCATCCAGAGTTTGCTCATCACTGCTGGGGGTTTTGATCAGTTCCAGCATCAGGGACAGTGAGTCTTCGAAATGGGTGTCGAGTCCGTTGATGGAGAATGCGGAGGAGTTTTCGCCGGCACCAAACCTGAACTCGGTCCCCATGCGGTACCATGCCTTTTGCAGCTCTTCATTACTGAGGCTTTCGGTGCCAGCCACATTAATCAGACTACTGGCCAGACCCAGGCTGCGAATGGTTTCGGTACCCACCTCCACGCCTATGGAAAAACTGAACAGGTCGTTGAGTGGGTTGGGTGCATAGTAAAGATCAACTCCTGGTGCAAATTCCACTTTGCGGTAATCCCTCTGTGGTTGCACGAAGGCGGGTTCGATCTCTTCCACTTCCATGGCGAGAATGCGGGCAGCAAATTCGGACTGGCGTGTTGGGTCAATAACGACTGGATCTATTTGGGGTTTCTCGACCTTCGGTACTTCGTGTTGTTCATTAATGCGGTACACCGAGACAAAGTTATCGCCAAAATATCGGTTGGCCACAGCGACCACGTCCTGCTTGCCCAGTTGTTGCATGCGATCAATCTCGCCAATATGATAATCCCACTCAGTTCCTTCAATGAATGACTGCCGCATCATGGCGACGCGAGCCGCATTATATTCGAGGCTTGCTTTCTCATTCTTGAGAAAATCATTAACAATAGCGGCAATGATCCACTCATCAAACTCTCCCGCTTTGATGATTTCCAGTTGCTCCAGCAGCAATGCTTCCACTTCCTGCGGGGTCTGATCCTGTTTTGGTACTCCGTATAGAGATTGTGAACCATAGTCGTTGAGGAAAAGTGGTGAAGAACCTGCCTCAGCCACTTTTTGTTGTTGATTCAGATTCAGGTTGATTAGCCCGGCGGTCCGATTGTCCAGAATCATGTCCAGCAGTATCAACGCCTCCTTGTCGGAGGAGTTATTGGCGGCGGTGCGAAAAGCTATCTGAACTTGCTCCTGCCCCGGATAGCGGACAGTGCGACGCTCGGCTCCATTGAGAGGAGGTTCGGACCAGGTATCAGGTTCGGGCAACGAACTGGATTGCCAATGCCCAAACTTTTCGGCAATCAGTTCGATAGTGCTGTCGATATCAATGTCGCCACTGATGAAGATGCCCATGTTGTTGGGCACATACCAGGTGTCAAAAAAGTTCTGGATGTATACCAGAGACGGATTTTTAAGGTGCTCAACAGTTCCGATAGTGGGTTGCTGGCCATAGGGGTGTACCTTGTAAAGCAGTTCATCCACCGCCGTGCCAATAATCCGACCAGCATTGTCCAAGGTGCGATTTTTTTCTTCATAGACTGTTTCGAGTTCGGTATGGAACAGCCGGAACACTGGGTCAATAAAGCGGTCAGATTCGATTTCGGCCCATTGCCGAAGGCGGTTGGCGGGCAGGCCGACCTTGTACACGGTTTCTTCATGCCAAGTGTGTGCATTGAGCCGGGAACCTCCCATCCCGTTATAGACTTTGTCGATTTCGTTGGGTACGGCATAGGTTGCTGCCTGCTGTGCTTCACGGTTGATTTCAGCATAGATTTCGGTACGGCGAACAGGATCGGTCTCTTGAAAATGGTCTTCATACAAGGCTACGATACGATCCAGATGAGGTTTTTCAGCTTCATAGTCTAGAGTCCCCAGGTTGCGGCTACCCTTGAACAGGAGATGTTCCAGGTAATGGGCGAGACCGGTGGCGTCGGCAGGATCGTGCTTGCTGCCTGCGCGGACAGCGATCTCAGCATAAAAGCGAGGCTCTTCATGGTTTTCCGTCAAATACACGCGCAAACCATTGTCCAGCTCAAAGATTTCAGCGGCAAGTGGATCCTCGGGATTTGTGGTATTGATGCGCCGATAACCGGGATTGTTTGCGCCAGGCTGCGTTGTTGTTATTGCTTCATTGCCTGAGTCGGTAACAGTATCGATGCTGATAACGGGTTCACCACAACTGAGTAGCAGAAGGCTGACGCCAGTCAGCAGCCAATGCTGCCAGTGAAAAGACATTGATTTCATGGATTCTCCAAGGGATTGGTTTGCGGGTAAACGAGGTTAAGACAATGCTGCTTGTGGTCGATTTCTGGACATGTCCCGGTTAGGTTCAGTTCTGAACCCTTGCCTGAACGATAATGCATTACGGCGAATCGCTACGCTGCAGACTTATGATGAATTGAAACTTCAAGGATGATTTTGTTTCCGTATTTTAGCAGGTCACTGACAATGTAACTCATTGTGGCAAGTGTTGCAGTCTTCGCTTAACGTTCGATGATAATTTATTCATCCATTGTGGTAATCGGCGAAAGACCCACATCGACCGTCTTACCGTTGTGTTTTCGTCCAGTTGTGGTAATTCAGCATGATTCCCATGAAACCAGAACAGACGCAGCTGTTTCGAACCGGACATGGACTTATATGCGACTTTTTCCTATAGTGCGGTGATGACAGATTTCATTCACCAATCCGGTTGCCACTGATAGAAAAGCCAGAAATAATTTTATTGGTCGCTAGCGTAAAGGATGGCACACCAGTCGTCAATAGATTCACCATCGGATCCATAGTCCGGCGCAAGAATCGTTCGACTCACCTTTCCATTGATTCAGAGTATTCAATTCAAAGATTACTGATCCAAAACTGATAGCAACGATAAATCCATGCTTAGCAAGCCTATTGTCTATCTGCTTTTAATCGAGACTTCGCTGGCATCTTGCGCAACGGGAGTTGTTAGCTGATTGTCATTGGAGAGTGTTGTTACTTTGAGACTCCCCAACCAACAAGTTGATAATTAATGCTCGATAGTGAGGATTGCCACTCTTCACAATGATTCGGGTTAACAATAGATTTACCTCAGTGACTTTGAAGCTCTGATGGGTCAATATGCTATAATTTGATTTTGCACAAGTCTGAGATTCCGTTGTCATACACTTTTACGGTAAGCCACTGTGGTTTAATCAATGAATTGCGCGGGTATGAGAGGGCTTTGGTGAGGGTGTCTGTTGAATCTTTGTTCTGCTGACCTGGAATTAAGTGGCAGCTAATCAGGCTTTGAAGTGCCTTTTCCAAGTTGCAATACCAAGTGTCTTGAAATTTTTCCGTAACTTTCCTGTAAACTTCATAAGATATCAACTTAATCAGGATGTTTCGTCGATGAGAACTGCAAAACTTATTTGTTTATTCGGCCTTATCGCTGCCTTTGCCGTTAAGTCTATTGCCGCTGAGGGCATAATTCGAGAGGCATATAATCAGAATGCCGATCTCGCCATATTGGCAGCGCATGAGAATGAGCGCATGCACTACATTCTGCTTAACTCGCGAGTGCGCCCCAAAAGCAATCTATGGGCAGAGTTTGCCGGTGCACTAGACGCCTTCGGTGAGGTGAGATACCAGGCATTGAAACCGCTAATACTGGAGCGGGACATCTCCGAATTGCAGGCTTCTGTATTGGCCGGGGAATTCAGTTATGAGGATCTCACTACATTTTATCTCTATCGTATTCGCAAGCTTGAAAGTGATAACAGTACTTACCTCAATGCGATTATTGCTCTGAACCCAGAGGCTATAGAACAGGCCCAGGCACTGGATCGGTCCCGCCAAATTTACCCGGCTCAAGATCGGGACCCGATCCATGGCATGCCGATCCTGCTCAAGGACAACATTAATGCCGAGGGAATGGCTACCACCGCTGGTGCTGTTGCACTGGCTGAAAACTTTACGGGCGATGCCTTTATAACGGAACGGCTGCGAGAGAAAGGTGCCATTATTCTGGGCAAGGCCAACCTGAGTGAATGGGCTTATTTTTTCTGCGATGACTGCCCTTCCGGCTACAGTGCCATGGGCGGTCAGACCCTGAATCCCTATGGACGTTTCGAGTTCAATACCGGTGGCTCCAGTGCTGGCAGCGGTGCAGGTATTGCCGCCAATTATGCCGCTGCTGCCGTTGGCTCCGAGACCTCAGGCTCAATTCTGTCACCCTCCAGTGCCAACTCTCTGGTGGGTCTTAAGCCTACCACAGGCAGTCTCAGCCGCAGCGGTGTGATACCTATCTCGGCGAGTCTTGATACGGTCGGCCCCATGACCCGCTCAGTTGCTGATGCTGTGATCTTGTTCAATGCTATGGCCGGTTATGACCAAGCCGATACCGCCATGCCACTGCTAAGTCAGGATCACTCTTTGGTCCATTGGGAGGGATCGCTGGCTGAAAAAAGGCTTGGTGCGCTGGATATTTTTCTTGATGATCGTTTCTACAGCGATGCTTTGCGTTTGCTGGGAGAAGAGGAGGCTGCGATTGTCGAAGTGGTGATGCCCGAGTATTCCAGTGAGGACTTTGGCAAGTTGCTGGGTGCTGAAATGAAAAGGGACTTAGGTCAGTATCTTGAGAGTTATGCAGCGGAACAGGTAAGGATTGATTCTGTTTCTGCACTGCAAGCGTTTAACGAGGCAGATTTAGAATTACGAGCCCCTTACGGTCAGGCTGAAGTGGATCGCATGGTGGATCTGAATTTTACTGCCGACGAAACAGAGACATTACGGGCCGACCTGCAGGATGGAGCCAAGGCAGTGATGGAGGCATTATTCGAGAGTGGCAGACTTGATCTATTGCTTTCGGTGAATAACCAGAGTGCTAATTTTGCGGCACTGGCCAATTATCCGGCCCTTACTATACCCATGGGTTATGAGGACGATGGCCGTCCGGTGGGACTGACCTTGATTGCGCCGCCATTCAGTGAGCAATTGCTGATCGATGTTGGTGCAAGGTTTGAGGCTCTGAGTCGTATGCGTCGATTGCCGTCAGACTATCAGTAGTTTATCAGACGGAAAATCTACCTTTCCCGTATAGTGTTTCAATGTTTCGATGCTTAATTGGAAGAAGCTGCTTAATTTCGATAGACTGCGGGCAAAATACCCTGATCCTCAGACTCAGACTCTGGCACTGGCCAACTAGCAGTTGCTGTTCAAGTGATTCGCTGAAGACTTTCCTGCAGCATACAGTATCAGTAAGAAGTAATGAGGTATGTGGGTTTTGATCTGACACCTTTGTCTTCAGTAGGTCGGAGATTGCTGGCTGAATGGGTGCGGTAAGAGAAGGCGTAAGTCTTGAAAAAGAAATAAGGAGGGAAGTGGATGAAGACATGGTTTGAGATTGCACTTTGGAAGCGGATTTTAGGTGCCATGGTGGTGGGGGCTTTGGTAGGTGCTCTGTGGGGTCCTGGTGCGACCAGCATAGGCTGGATCGGGGATTTGTTTATCCGCTTGATTTTCATGATTGTGGTACCTCTGGTTTTTGTCACCATTGTCTCTGGTGTAGTGTCCATGGGTGACCCCTCCAAGCTGGGATCGCTGGGTATCAAGACGCTGGCTTTATACATGTTTACCACTCTGGGAGCCATTTGCATCGGGCTGTTTTTGGCAACTGTGCTGCAACCGGGAGTTGGTGTGGATTTAAGCGATGCTCCGGCACAAACATTGGGTGAAACTATTCCCATCACCGAACGCCTGATGTCAATCGTGCCTTCAAATCCCATTGGTGCCCTGGCCGAGGGCGATATTCTTGCTACTATCTTTTTTGCCTTGTTGTTGGGAGTTGGCATTCTTACTGTAGGTGCCCCGGCCAGATCGGTTGCTGATTTTATGGATGCTTCCAGCGAAGTGGTGCTCAAGATCACTCACTGGATAATGGAAGTGGCACCTTTTGGTGTGTTTGCACTGATTGCCCGTGTGACCGGTGAACAAGGATTTGAGGTTCTGCTCAATGCGGTGACACTGGCGGTTACTGTCCTGCTGGCCTGTGTGCTGCATCTTATCATTATGCACGGTGCACTCATCATGCGCCTGATTCTGAGGCTATCTCCAGTGATGTTCTTTCGCGGTGCCAGGGATGCCATGCTGGTAGCTTTTTCAACTTCGTCCAGTGCGGCAACACTGCCTGTGTCCATGTCGGTGGCTGAGGACAATTTGGGCATCAAGCCGGTGGTCGCTTCTACTGTCCTGCCTCTTGGAGCCACCATCAATATGGATGGCACCGCACTTTATGTGGGAGCGGTCACGGTGTTTGCCGCGCAGGCATTTGGCATTGAACTGACAATGACGGATTACTTACTGATGGCTGGTACCACGACGTTAGTTTCTATTGGAACCGCCGCCGTACCCAGTGCATCATTGTTCCTCATGTCAGCAGTGATGGACACTATTGGCATGACACCAGATCAGATTGCAGTGACCGTAGGATTTATTTTTATCATCGATCGACCGCTGGATATGCTGCGCACGGCGATCAATATCTGTGGTGATCTTTCTGTGTCCACGGCAGTGGCTAACTGGGAAGGGGAGTTTGACCGAGCGGTATTTGAACAACCGTTGAATAGTTAAAGCCATCTTTTCTTATGGTTGTGGATGCAGTTCATTTTCGACAGTGCTGATGATGCGAATTCTGGCGGTTTGTCCCTGATCAGTCTGTGAATTCGAGGTCTGGTTGCCGTTGCGGATCAGGCTGCTGTTTAGAGCCGGAGTCTGCAGGGTAAATGCCTGGGTTTGTATGAAACCGTCCTGCGTCTGCTGTTGCTCCCGAGTCGCATCATAGACCGCCAGTTCCTCTTCAGTGAGCAGGAAGCTCAGTGTATTTCGTAGTGCCTCCGGGGTGTTATTATCGATAATGCGCTGTTGTATCTGCTCTACTCCGTCCGGGTTGTCTTGAAGTTCGCTGACCAGATCCATGAGTTGCTGGTTCCGTTCCTCCACAATATTACCCAGTCCATCGATGATAACTTCCAGCCGTTCCCCATCCACATCAAGTTGTTGCAGAAATCCACCATAAGTTCCCTGAATTGACATGATCTCGGCAAGCTCCTGAGGGTCAAGGGTATTGAGCTGTTGCAATAATCGGGTACGATACATCAGGGGTGGTGATTCCTGCCTGGTTTCCGCCAGCACCCGCTGGCGAATCTGCTGTTCCAGTCGCACTACATCAACGTCTTCTGCATTAAGATCACTGTTGATCATATCCCGTTCAGCGTTCAGCTGAGCTTCCAGCGAGACTACGCGGTTGTTGCTTGCATTCAGCTGTCGCTCCATTGATTTTAATCGGGTTTCGATTTCGACCCGGGATTCGCCGCGCATGTCCAGTTCGGTCTGGAGTTTTGTAACATGGCTTTTCAAGCGAGTAATTTGCTGTTGCTGATTTCCAGAACTCGCCCAGTAATACAATAACAGACCAGTCAGTGTCAGGCTCACGAGGCTAATGCTAATCAGGCTGAATTTAGGCATGATGGGATAGTCCGGACTTTTTCAATTCTGTAATGTTTGACACAAATATATCTCTGTCATCAAATGAAGTGTTGCTATGCTCGTATTCAGTAATTGGGTTTATTTCCTGTGAGCCATTCTTGCCATCTTATCATGTCAGTCCGTCAGTAATGACGATCATCAATCAGGGTTACAGAGCGTCAATTCAGACGAGTTCAGCGGTCAGGACACACAGACCGACAGGCAGCTTTCCATTTTGGCAGGATGTAGGCAGTGGGTACGTATTAGTTGTTCATATGAGTAGGAATATTTCTGAATATTTCCTCAGTTAGTCGCCTGAAAATGAGATGATGGATTATTAGCCGTTTGATTGATTCTTTATTAACACCTGCATGCAAGGTAAAAAGTCAGCTATGGTTAGACTTTAATCCTCGCAGAATCGTATTCCAGGTTTGTTTATCCTGAACCAACCCAGAACTCCGCTTCAATCTTTGGCCGTAAATATCAGCCATTCGTTAACGCTGGGATGTTGAAAGTAAGTTGTGAGTCGAAAGCAATAGCAGTGTTCTTTTCAATCCTTGCCCAGTTTTTGTGCTCCCGGGTGCAGGTTTGGTTTGATGCTATCAATCACATGATCTCAAAAGAGCCGGTTGCCAACAAGAAAGCGGTTAATATATTGAGGTTATGCTTGAGATCGACTGGAGAGTTCATCCTCCCTTATTGTCCGATCTGGATCGTTGAAATCAAAGGCATCAAATACCTATAGATTGGCTCCCCAAGGTAGCACAGAGACTATTTCTTTGTGATATTGGAACATTATGATCAATCTAGCAGGCTATAGTTGCAACCAAAATACTTCACATCCGCACTACGAGCCAAATAATATAAAGCATATATTAATCAGTCACTTAAAAGTAGCTGAGTGTAACTATTTGTATAGAGAGGTCGTGATATTTGATTTGATTCCTTAGACTCGCGACCCCTTTTTTGTTTTATTGGGATGATTAGGAGGCCCATTCTGAGAATATTCATGGATATTTTTAGTTAGAATGTAAAAATAACTGCCATTTTTTGACTTTTATCTTGAAATTTACAGAACTTTTCTGTAAAATATTGCATTAGTTTTTAGGGTGAAGACATGCGGTTTGAACGAATTCTCAATAAGCCCCTTGAGTCATCCAGGAGCTTCTTTCTTTTTGGTCCAAGAGGGACTGGCAAGACCTCCTGGCTCAAGCACCATTTGCCCAATGTGCTCTTCATTAACCTGCTACAAGCAGATTTCTTTGCGTCACTCTCAGCACATCCCCAGCGGCTAAGGTCTCTCATTCCATCCGGCTATAATGATTGGGTGGTCATTGACGAAGTACAGCGTGCACCAGCTTTGCTCAATGAAGTGCATGATCTAATCGAAACCACAAACTTGCAATTTATACTCACTGGATCAAGTGCCAGGAAGCTGCGACGAGAAGGCGTAAATTTACTCGCTGGTCGGGCGCGGACATACCATATGCATCCCCTGACAGTTGAAGAGCAGGGTGCAGCCTTTGATCTGCATGCATCAATTATGCATGGACACTTACCTGCTCGTTTTAGTGATCCTGAACCGGATGTCTATTTGCGCAACTATGTGCACACCTATTTGCGAGAAGAGGTTATGCAAGAGAGTCTAACCCGCAATATTGGCAACTTTTCACGCTTTCTGGAAGTTGCAAGCTTTTCTCAAGGCCAAACAATCAATATCAATGGTGTAGCCCGTGAGGCGAGTGTTTCGCGATCTGTGGCAGAGAACTACTTCTCTATCCTTGAGGATCTGCTTATCTCCGTGCGCTTGCCTGTATTTTCGCATCGTGCCAAACGAGGTCTCGTTACTCTGAGTAAATTCTACTATTTTGATGCGGGTGTATTTCGCACGATCAGACCTACCGGCCCGCTGGACTCCAGCGCAGAAATTGATGGGCCTGCTCTCGAAACCTTGATTTTACAAGAGTTGCGAGCGATAAATGATTGCTACAATTATGGATACCAGATCTATTTCTGGCGCACCCATGGAGGTCTGGAGGTTGATTTTGTGCTGTATGGTCAGCGCGGACTACTGGCCTTTGAAATCAAGCGATCAGCTCATATAGGCCCCAAGGATACACGAGCACTCAGAGAGTTCAAAAAGGACTATCCACCCGCCCAGTGCATTTTGCTTTATGGTGGCACAATGCCACAGTACCATAATGAAATTACAGTGCTGCCAATCGGGCATGCTCTGGAAAACATGGCAAATCTGCTAAAAGGCCAACAATAGGAACCCCCGTAATTCAGCTTTAGAGCAACCATTGGGGATGGCACTGACATTTTTCGAAGATATAAAGATATGTGATGTTCGTTATAAAACATGTACAATACAGTAGTGGCCGATGAAAGATTTACTGGTGGATATGGCACTAACTTTTTATTCGACCTTGTTAGCAAGTCTAAGTGGCTAACTGGAACGGGGTTGAACCGACTGGATAACTGCTCAGGGGCAGCGATAGACTTCGAACTGTTGGTTTCCGCTGTTGATACCAGTCGTAGCGACAATAGCGTTACCTCCTATGTTGGCCGCCTCGTTACGCGCCAGCGCAAATAACTCCCGTTGCATTAGATTGTCACTGCGAATTACCAGCAGCAGTCGCTCCATGGTAGTGGAACTGGCTCTCCCAAGCCGTTCGCAGCCAGCTAGCTGATTGGCAGTGCGCACCTCTACCTGTTCACCGGCGGTGGTGAGATTAACCCAGGTACAGCTGCTGAGCGTGGAGATTATCAAGGCTACAAGGATTGAGACAAACAATCTGCTTTTTGACATGACTGGTTCCTTATCTGGTTACCAAATTGGCACATGTTACAGGTGCCCGCAAATTAGTGCTGCTGAGCAGCACACTGACTAGGTGGACACACTGACTAGGTGGATATGATACTATCTGTCGATTGATTGATACTATGATACCAGTTAAATCAAACAAATATCAAGGTCAGATAATGGACGCAGAATTGCTGGAGCAGCTAAAAGAGATTGTGGGAGAGGGCGGCTGGCGCGAGCAGTCCGAAGTAGATCCCAAATATTATGAGGACTGGATGGGTGCCCGTGCCGAGGTACCGGCATTGCTGCTGCGACCAGCCGATACTGAGCAAGTGTCGCAGATTCTGGCTGCATGTCATCGGGTAGGCCAGCCAATTGCGCCTCAAGGTGGTATGACTGGTCTGGTGTCAGCGGCGGCACCCCATAAGGATGAGGTCGCGATGTGTTTTGACCGCATGAAGCAAATTCAGGATGTGGATATTTATACTGCCACTATGACGGTTGAGGCCGGTGCCGAATTGCAGACTATTCAGGAACGGGCACAGGAAGCAGGTATGTTCTTTCCACTGGATGTGGGAGCCAGGGGAAGTTGCACGGCCGGAGGCAATCTATCCACCAATGCTGGTGGCAATCGAGTAGTCCGGTTTGGCATGATGCGTGATCTGGTGCTCGGAGTGGAAGCTGTGCTGGCCGATGGCCAGGTCATTAACGGGCTTAACAAGTTAAGGAAAAACAATACGGGCTATGACCTCAAGCAATTATTCATCGGTAGCGAAGGCACCTTGGGAGTTATTACCCGAGCCGTTCTTAAGTTGTCACCAACACCTACCAGTCAGAATGTGGCCTTTTGTGCTGTGGAAAATTTTGACGAAGTCGCTTCATTGCAAGTGTATGCACAAGCAAGCCTTGGATCGAACCTGTCGGCATTCGAGGTGCTGTGGCATAACACCTATCAGTTAATTGATGAGAAAGTGCCCCATGTTAAGGTTCCATTGCCGACTAACTTTCCCTTTTATGTACTGATGGAGAGTATGGGTTCCAGTAAAGAGAAGGACACTGAATTATTCCTTGAAGTTCTTGAAGGTGCCGCTGAGAAAGGCATCATCGCTGATACTGTAGTGGCAGATTCAGATGCCAAAGTGCAGAGTCTGTGGATGGTAAGAGATGCTGCAGCAGAAGTTATGGGTGTTGGCTACATGCATACTTTTGATGTCAGTCTCAAAGTACAGGATATGGGCTATTTTGGTGAAGAGGTGGAAAAGCGACTGCGACAGCAATGGCCACAGGCAGTGATTGGACTGTTTGGGCATATTGCTGATGGCAATGTACATATTATTGTTAATGTGGGTCCACAAACCCGTTCATTACACCGGGAAATCGACGAAGTAGTTTATCGACTGATCCAGGAATTAAACGGGTCGGTGTCGGCCGAGCATGGCATAGGTATCATGAAGAAAGAGTACCTATCCTACTGCAGGAGCGAGGAAGAAATTACATTGATGAAAACACTCAAGTATGCCATGGACCCGAAAAACATTCTTAGCCCTGGTCGGATTTTCTTGTAATTTGTTGGACTTTCAATCCAAGGCAGCACTGATTCGTGGATAGAGTAAATTGCTTTGACAGTATGTAGCCGACTGTAATTGCATTGACGATTATAATACGCAATAAGTCTTATCGGTTTATGAGATCGTCAATTCTGCCATTGCGAGCTGAAATTGCCTAGCTGGTTATTGCTGGCCATATGATTTCTGAATAAATGACTGTATTGAGGAGAGGAGTCGGTATGAGTAATGGTACTTTAGCAGGTAAGAAAGTAGTCATCATTGGAGGCACGGCAGGTATTGGTCTGGCGACTGCCTGTGCTGCAGCCGAACAGGGGGCCGAGGTCTGGGCTGCTGGACGGACCCAAGCGTATATCGACACGGCCAGTGAGGTTAGTGCTGGTCGCTTTGCAGTCCGTCAGGCAAATACGCATGATGCTCAGGCATTAGAGGCCATTTTTCAGGAGGCTGGTCGTATCGATCATCTGGTGTCAGCGGCTCTTGGTGGTGAGAGAACACTCAAGCCCTTTATGGAACAGACCCAGGAGCAGTTTCAGGCTGCTTATGGCAAGCTTTGGGGTTACTGCAACGTGGTTAGGACTGGTGCACCTTATTTGCAAAAGGATGGTTCAATTACTTTGGTGAGCGGCTCACCGGCCCGTAAGATTGTCCATGGTCAATCTCCGCTAAGCTGTGTGGGTGCATCAGTGGAAAATCTGGTGCGTTGTCTGGCTGTGGAGATAGCACCGATACGGGTTAATGTGGTCTCACCGGGTACCGTTGATACTGCCATGTTCGATCATTTTGGTGATGCGAAGGCTGAGAAGCTGGCCAGCATGACCAGCTCGCATCTGATCAGGCGTGCTGGCACTCCCCAGGAAGTGGCCGAGGGGCTACTTTTTGTGATGGGTAACCGCTTTGTGACAGGTACCACGATGGACGTGGATGGTGGTCGCTTGCTGAGCTAGTCAGTAATCAGGGAACAGTTGCCGACAGCAGTCAACAAATCGATAGCTGAATACACATAGCTGTGTGGTACAGCATTTTAAATTTTGCGATGGTTTGATACATTTAACACAATGGTTGTTGTGATGTGCTCTTGGAAAAAGGTAAAGCAGCAAGAACAGATAATCGACCTGGATGGTACTGGCTGGACTTTCTGTTTGTTTCATTAAACTAGAGGATATGAAGGTGGAGTCAGAGGTTATCAATGCATCATCCGTAGCAGAAAAGGATCCAGCTACTCAGTTTTTACACAATGGGCAAATAAGCGATCCTGGTCTTGGTCTGATTAATGCCATCTATGCGCGACGTTCGGTGCGAGGCTATCTGGACAAAGAGGTACCACAGGAGGTACTGAACCGGATCTTTGCTATCGCCCAACAGGCTCCAAGTAACTGCAATGTTCAACCTTGGAAGGCTTATGTGGCTTCTGGTGAGCTTAAGGACCGATTGCGGCAACAAATGGTAGAGAACACTGCCGGTAGTGTAGCCCCCAATCCTGATTATGAATATCGAGGCGATTTTGTGAATGAGTATCGGAAACGCCAAGTGGATTGTGCAGTAGCACTGTATTCGAAAATGGGGATCGAGCGTGATGACAGGGAAGGCCGTAAGCGGGCTGTACTCAGAAACTTTGAGTTCTTTGATGCACCATACATAGCTTTTATTGGTATGGATCCAAAGTTCGGTACCACGGTAGCCATAGATGTAGGCATGTGGGCACAAACCTTGATGCTGACCATGGTGTCCTTTGGATTGCACAGCTGTCCCATGGGCACCATGCGCAATTATCCGGATTTGGTGCGTGAAGCTTTCGACATTCAGGATGGGACCCGGATATTATTTGGTATAAGCTTTGGCTACGAGGATTCTTCGGTACCAGCCAATGAGACCCGCACTACAAGGGATCCAATCAGCACAAATGTTGTGTTTCGCTCCAGCTGAACTGCTTTCTTTTCATCCATCAACACGCCCGGAAACAGATAAGCCGGCATCAGCAGGCAAGACCCTTGAAACCCGTCGTACTCGTTTATGATTTGAATAATGAGCTGGTGGATGAGTGTTCCACACTTATTGGACATACGGGTCTATACACGACAATCAACACATACAATGAAGCCAATGCAACCGAGGTCATCAGGCAATATGACCGCTTTTTTGGTCTGTTTACCAATCGCCTCTCCTGTCTGATTATCGGTTGGAATCCTTATAAGAAACCGAGAGAGCAACTGCTGTTCAAGTTACGCAATCGCGAAAAGCGCAGTCCGTTGCGTGCAGCAACACCGGTGATCATGATTACCGAAGATCACCGGCATGATTTGAAACAAAGAGCATTGGATCCGACTGATGGTTATGTGGCCGCTTACCTGCAAAGTGATGACTATCAGAAGCTGATCGCTGATACCCTTCACAAAATTGTGTTCGGCAGTCGGGCTCATGAGATGAATTCCATCGCCTATGCTCAGTTGCAGCAAGAGTTTGTAGACTGACAACTGTTGTATCTATTACTGTCAGTTTCTGACTACTATGATTGGAATGGATCTAAACGGGCAGGATGTAATATTACTGAATTTAGTGGATAAATGGCAGAAGGCATGGTTGAAACCATCTGATCGCAAAATTTGTTACAGTTCATGAAATCTGACAGTGGGGCATTACCCCCAGCCATTCAACTATCATATATTGAAGAACAGTCTCTTAACAAGGCGGTTCACAACTCTGTAGCTTGACGGTGAGCGACCCTCATCTGTATTGGTAAAGATGAGGGTAAAAGAGCCTCAACGAAATTGCCTCAGCATTCTCAAAATAGAGAAACCGATATCAAAGGATGTTAGATGCGGTATCTGACACCATGAGATGCTAAAACGATCTGGAATGACATTCAGCGGGTGGATGAAAAGTAAAAGTCTATCCTGCACTGGTCATGCAGAAAATATTTAGCTTGTTGCCATCAAGGTCCCGAAAGTATCCGGCATAGAAATTATCCGTGCGTGGACCAGGTTCCCCTTCATCCTTTCCGCCAAGCTCCAGGGCCTTATTGTAGAGGCTATTGACCTGCTCTGTGTTCTCTACGGTAAGGGCGATCATGGTGCCGTTGCCAAATGTGGCAGGATTTTTGTCATACGGCAGGGCAATGGAGAGCATTGGCGTACCAGGCTTGATTCCCCAAGCGATGAAGGTTTCCATCTCCACATACCGAGAGGCACCAAGCTCCCCCAGCAGCGCATCATAAAATCCGGCTGCTTTATTCAAATCATTTGTTCCCAGTGTAACGTAACCAATCATACTATTTTCTCCTGTAAATTTTGACGTTTTTACTGATTGGATAGAAAGTATAACTTGCTTTAAGTTGAGAGTCACTATCCTTCACTCTCTCAGTCGAATTGATACAAGAGTTGACCTGTCGAAGCTACTTTTGGTACCTCAAGATAATCTATGGTGGAAAACTGTCAGTGACACTCGAACCACCAGCACAGACTTATGGCGGCCCGTCGATCTATGGTCTCTATGCGGTTATCAAGATTCTGTGTCATAGGTATCTGCACACAAGTTTTCGTTATGCTTCTGATCCATAGCTATGCGGAATCAAAAACCGCGAGTAATCCTGCATAATGATGCTACAGGTAGAAAAGCTATATTTCGCTACAACTACAACATGTTGAAACATACATCGACTTTCCCGGTAAGACCATCCAGCATGCTCTATATGCTTACCTTAATTTGAAAGTTTTCCTAGAAGTTCAATTTTTATGGTTGCCCCGATAAGGTTACCAAGCATTTATTGATGCTGTTATAAACCGGAGCAGATTGGGATTAGTTTGGGAGGCTGTTGGGTGTTTCAAAACACAATAAATGATTGCTGGAAACTCAGCAAGGTACGATGACAGTCGTATTGAGGAAACAGCATACAATTATGGCATTGTATGGGTAATCAGGACAGTGTCGACTCTGTCAACTCAGCAACCCGCTCTGTCATTGGGAGAGTTGAAGTTGCTATCCAGGTCCTGATTGTTGGCACTGAAGCTTACTCTGACTGATGTTGACGAACAGTGCAATCTGCCTAGTGACATAGAGAATGTTTCAGATGAAGAATTATTGGATACCCGGTATGTTGTTCAATAGCCATATGAACATGGCGGTTTGGGAGGTAAAAAGAGCAACAATCCCGGTAATAGTAATGCTATGCAGCCAACGAAATCCATCCATTCTGCTATTTAGATTTTTGATGGAACTATCCAGCATGTCCCTAAGACCATCAATCCTGCCTTCAAGGCCATCAATCCTACCGTCCAGTTTCTCCAAGGCTGTATGGAGTTCGGTTTTAACGACCTGGAGATCGGCTATAGTAACCAAGTTCCCCTGACTGTTTTTGACGACCAAGGCAATGGCCTCAGCTTGTCTTTGATTCAAGCCGGTATCCTGCAGTTTTTTGGCCGCAGTAAGTGTGTCAAATGCTGTGTTCATGATTACTCCCAAATTTTCTTATTTTTATTTGATATGAATCATTGTAGAGAATTGTACAAAAAAAAGCAACATCCTCATCTCCTCATATTTCCTTATCCCATGTGTATCAGAGTTGACAGACCGAAACCACTTTTCGCAGATCTGAAAACACTATGGCAGCAATGAATTAGTCATACTTCGGCCACCATAACAGACTGATGTTGGAACTCTCCGCCATATGGCTTATCTGCCTCTACCCGGATTATAAGGCCCCAAGATTCTGTCGTTAGGCTATTTCTTCGAAATTACTCTAGAAGAACGTAAATCAGAGTAGTGGGTGCTTTTGCACTGCATAGGACAGAACAGTGCTGTGGCTGATACCGGATTGTGGTACAGTATTTCCTATGGTGCTGGTCGATGAAAACTATCAGAACGATGGACGTCTGCGTAAACAGGATAGGGTTTGCGTCGAGAATTTTTTGGCGAATGAAGATCGCGCTCAGATAACCGGGCGAGGTGTGCCGTTTTTCTCTGATCGCTAGTTTGAGATCGGCGTTTTTCGTCGAGTTGCCAACGCTCTGTCGCACAACCGATCTGGTAATATGACGATTGCCGTGGAGGGACCGCCTGGAGTGGGCAAGAGTTCTTTGATGTGCCAGTTCATAGAGGAAATGCGGTCATTGCCGCCGACAGAGTCCGGGGGGAGGCTGTGGTTGCCCGTGCTTTTATCCGCTAGTGACGTGGAATCCCTATCTTACCTTGCTGATACTATCGACGCAGTCATCGTCAGTAAGCTGGCAGCCGACCTGCTGGCTTTTGAGGGGGAAGCCCGCCAATCAGTCGAAAAATCAAGTTTTGTTGAAAAATTGAGTGAATACTGGGGTGGTGACATCAATCTGGACAAGGCACTAATGAAAGCCAGAGAGTTTTTTGACCGGGGTGGTAGCGTGATGGGTTTTTCACTTGGTGCTTCGCTAAAGGGTCCTCCAAAAACCATCGCAAAGGCTGTCAGCAGACGTATCAATGCCTGGCAATCCTGGCAAATCGTGCTCATGATCGATGAGGCACAAGGTATCCATGCTGGCGGACGGCATGCGGGGGAGTGGAACCCTAAGCGCACTGCACCAAGGTATTGTTAGGGCACCTATCTCATTCTGCGCATTCGGTTTAACTGGTACAATGGGTGCTTTGAGCGAAGTCGGTGTCTCTCGCCTTTCTCGCGGATGCGCCATACACCTTCAAGGAATAGTAGGGCATCCAGGCAGACGGTAGATCGATGCTTCAATGCATTCGGCGTGCGCAATGGCACATTTTGGTGCGAGGAGATTCTCGCTAGATCTGCCAACTGGCCTCAGCACCTGGCTGCTTATCTTAAT
>JAPORB010000022.1 GCA_026710425.1 Gammaproteobacteria bacterium | reverse complement strand
AAAAACTGAAGCTCAAGTAAGAAAAACTGAAGCTCAAGTGAATAAGACTAGTGCCGCAGTAAAAAAGATGTCAAAAATGTATGGGGGTGTAAGTAACAACCAAGGTGCAGTGACCGAAGAATTCTTCTTTAACAGCCTCAAGCTAGACCCGATTCTGGCCGGAGTTCGTTTCGACACCATTTATCGGAACTTCCTAGGCAATCACGCTAATATCACGGATGAGTTTGACATTCTGCTGGTTAACGGTCAGGAAGTGTGCCTAATAGAAGTGAAGTACAAGACACACGAAAATGATTTGAAGAAGTTGCTGAACAACAAGGGTCCCAATTTCCGAAAGTTGTTTCCTCTCTACGGTGATCACCGATTGCGTTTGGCACTGGCCTCTTTCCATATCAATGATACGCTCAGGAAAGCAGCTTTGGCGATGGGTGTGATTGTATTGCAGGCTAAGGGCGATATGCTCATAACTTACGAACCTGATTGATATCACTTTACAATTTATCGGTTCAATTCCGGACTGTGGCATAAACGATCATATTCCGTGATTTTGACCGATTTCCTTAGACTGAAGTTGTTCGGACAGAAGTAGATATTCTTCCGAACAATTCCCTAATCACTTGAAATCATTGCTGGCAAATACAGAGCACGAAAGAAATGCTTAAGAACATTCAGAAATTCGTTCAAGTTTGGTAGGGCAACCAAAAGCGTTGGAGCACCTAACAGAAAAGGCCATTAGCTGACCGTAATTCTTTGTAACTGTGCCCACAAATTCCCAAAGAGTCAAAGTACTGTATTTTTTTCACATCTCCATTTATCCTACGAACCTCAACTTTCCATACACCACAATGGCAGCACTGACTGCCACTTTACTTTTGCTGGAGGAAATTCATGAATCGGACCAACCGATCGTTGACCATACTTTTTCTTGTCTCGTTGTTACATGCCTGTGGAGAAGAGCCGACCGAAACCGCAATGACAGAGGCCGAGCGCAGCTTTGACCGCCTGACTCCGGCCTTTGATGAGCTGGTACCTGTTGATGCCACCATAGAAAAACTCGTTGGCGACTTTGCCTTCACTGAGGGTCCGGTTTGGGACCAACGCAATAATCAACTTTTGTTCAGCGATCTGCGATCAAATGTAGTGCACTCCTGGAGCGACATAGATGGACTGGGAACTGTTTTGCCTGCCGTGTTCGAGGGTGAGACAGATCATGAATCAGTAGGGTCCAACGGCTTAACTCTGGACAGCCAGGGACGGTTACTGTTATTGGAGCATGGCAATCGCGTAGTGTCCCGCTTGGAAGTAAACGGTGCACGTACCATTTTGGCTCACAGCTATGAGCGCAATCGGCTAAACAGTCCCAATGATTCGGACTGGCATTCCAGCGGTTGGCTGTACTTTACTGATCCGCCCTATGGGTTGGCTGGGCTGGAAGAGGATCCAAGGCGAGAACTGGACTTCAATGGAATCTATCGTTTACACCCTGACACTGGTGAGGTGCAGTTACTGGAGAGTTCTCAATCCCGCCCCAACGGGCTGACCTTTTCGTTGGATGAACGCACCTTGTATGTGGCTAATTCTGATGCAAATAACAAAGTCTGGTATGCCTACGATGTATCGGAAGAGGGTGCATTGTCCAACCAGCGTATCTTTTTTGATGCCAACGACCAGGAAGCATCCGGTGCTGCCGATGGTATGAAAATAGATGTGAATGGTAATCTATTCGCCACCGGTCCCGGTGGAGTATGGGTATTCGACCCCGAGGGCAATCATCTGGGTACCATTAAGCCACCAGAAGTGGCTGCTAATGTTGCCTGGGGCGATGATGGGTCCACACTCTATATGACAGCAAGGACCGGTTTGTATCGGATCAGGCTGTCTACCAGCGGAGAGATACTCTAGATAGGGTGGGGTTAAGCAATAGGCTGTGTGGTTTGTTGCGAAAATTCATTCACTAACAATCTAGTATGACTGATTAAGTATTTCATCTGATGAGGGTCTTATCCGTCTCCATAACCTGGGTAGAGGTTATGTGGTACTGGGCAGAAGGGGGGAGTAAGGTCATCCAGTAATGCCGCCCGTGGACTAAACCCAAATACTATCAACACTATTCAAAAAAAGCTGTTGAACATGGCAAACTCTGTCATTCAACTGTTGCATCATCCATAGATATTGATCTATGAAATCCGATCTAAAACGGTTCTTGTCTTGTTTGCATCGGGAGGAAAAACTCGACCTTACAAGGAAAATGCCAGCCTTGCTAAAAGTAGCAAAGAATGATGCCACGCCACTTGCAAGCAAGGCATTACTGTTCATGCGAAAGGTCAGTATTTGCTTGCCCAACAATTCGCTGATTTACCTACAGAGATCTTGGGCGAACTTACGAATATTGTGGATGGTCCATCTGAGTCACTGCCACCCAAAAATGCAGGCTATTGGGTGGTAGTTATAGTTGTATCCAGTAGCAGACAGCTGGTTTATTAAAAATCGGTTTATATTCAACAAATCCTACCCGCTTATGGATGTTAAACTTAATTGAAGTCCCATATATAATGTTGGCTTGGTTGGCACGACAGCGGTATCACCAGTTAAAATTTCTGATTAGTAATTTTCAAATAGATATTTGAAACAGGTTCTCGCCAAGATAAATTAAATTGCGTACTGAATGGGCTAGTACTCAGTCAACCAGTTAATTTTGGATATAGACTATCAATCTTTATTCCTGGATCTTAGGTTTTTAGGTTATTAAAGACCCAATTTACTGTGGGGTAAATGATTGACATAGTATTAGTTTATCTCCTTGTTTCTGAGGTTCTATTTTCTTGAATATAAGTCATCAGTAGTCAATGCTAAAGTTGATGACTTGCGCGTATCTTTTGTTGATATTAATTGAGATAACGGCTTTAGACTTGGGCCATAGTTTGTACATACTGAATTATCATCTCTCTCCCGTTAATGAAGCACTAAGTATTGTCAGAGTTATGCTGAGTGCGGTGCCTTTCAATCAGACCACCGACACCAATTCAGTCAAACTCCTATTCACTTGACTAATAAATTGCCTTTGCATGAGCTTGTTGTGCAGTAAAGATCCT
>JAPORB010000156.1 GCA_026710425.1 Gammaproteobacteria bacterium | reverse complement strand
AACTGCGACCCCACCCGCAATTAGAAATCGAAAGAGCGGGATCTGGAATAGCCTTCACCTAAGGATGACGCGCCAGCAGTCTACCCGACGACTGCATCTGATTGCGGATACCACCTATGAATTGCCGGTGAGCTTTGAGATAACGCCGGCTTTGGTTTCGGAGTAGAAGGTTTTACCGAAGATGATCAGGGAGTTGTATGGTCAGGAAACGGCGCTGAAGCACCGTGGCAAGGAGTTCAGTGCTGACCGTGGGCTGGACAGCGGTCCATTGAAACAGATGCTGTGGGGTGAGTATCAGATCCGCCCATTGATCAACACCCGCGCCCTCTGGAGCGAAGAGAAGCAGGCACCGGATTACGATCCACAGCAGCCGATTCGCCGCCTGCTGGATCCTGAAAAAACCGACAATATCTTGTCTTTTATTCTTGCTTTTTAGCGGGGGGGGGGGTACCTTTTGGCCGTAGTTTGATCCGTTACCCACTCACAGACAGAGAATACCAGAGGTAACTTACCATGAATGCCACCAACCGACTAAACAACCGATTGCTACTTTTGCTGTTGACGGCAATGACTCTTGTTGCGACCCTCAGCTTCAGCCTAACGTCTTTCGCACAAGGGTTTGTATACAAGGACGGCTACACCAGCGAAAGTATCATTGTATCGCCATTTGACCGCACCATTGAAATCACTGTTCCCGCCGGGTTCTACATGAGCCAAGGCTGGGAAAACAGCAATCTCAATCCAGCATACCGAGGTGCCATTGTTGTCAATCCCACCTCAAAACGAGGAAGACGGGGACAATACTACGTCACTTTTGACTGGAATCATGGTACCGCCAGTTTAAGTGACGATTGCCGAGGATCGGCTGGCGAGGTTCATGCTAAACATTCTTATCATAAGTACAGAAAGCTGAGGTTTGTCGAGGATGACGGCAGCATCATTGTTCATAATCGAGAGCCCCGAAATACAGACTCGGATCATGGCGACACTTATTATTATGACAAATACGATGCGGTAGAGTTCGAGACATCGCAAAAAGTCAGATTTGAATTGCCTTTGTGTGACACTAAAGCCGCAGGCAAGACTTTCAGGCTTATTGTGGCTTCGTACGGTAGCGGTACTGTTGATAATGACATTCATCATGCTGTGGATGTCAAAGTGCGCTCTTTTCAGGAGCAGGTGAATGAAAACCATTTGATAATGGTACGGCATGATCCAAACATTGGTAATAATCCTAACTGTTACAGATATTATAATCTTTGGGCAAAGCCGTGGGTTGATTACTTGACAGCAAATCAAGTTTCACCCGGCATTACTCAAGCTGATTATAATGCGAAGCGTACTCAACTCATAAATACTTTTCCCTCAAATAATCGAAATATAGGGTGGTACTCAAACAATTGCTTCAATCCTTTTCGTGGTACAGATAATACTCGCAGAATTGATCAAGTGGAACAGAATTGGATAAACAGCCAAATCACTCAGCTGGAAAACAAGGTATTGAAAGCCATTGATGAGAAGCAGAAGGAAAACAAGGCTTGGGAGCTGCGTGACGAAAGACTGCGGGAACTGGTGCGGATCAAGACCAATAGTAACACTGCGTTTTTTGACCGTCCCGAAGGGGATATTTCCAACATGGGTAGTGCGCCGGATCAGTATTTCAATGTAGTGGCGGATTTTGGTGGCTTCGCCGGTTACTATCCCAACGCGCCGACCAGTGCCACATTGCGGGCGACCCTTAATGCGGGCAGTTTTAGATTCATGATACTTGGCAAGCCTGATGAAGATGAATATGCTTCCCGATACGCTGAGTGCTCAGGGCCCTCCTGCGAGTTTACCCCTGGCCTGCGTCAACATCTGAAAAATCGTAGCACTCCTGACGAACCCAATATCCCTCCCAGCGATACCCTGTTCAGTCCGGGGCTGGATATCCATTACATTCCGCCTCCCGGCGGGGTTTTCACCCTGACGCTGGATATTACCTTCAACACTGGGGAGAGCTATACAAAAGTTTATCAGTATGGCGATATTCCCGGCTCTAATTCGCAACCTGAATCCGGCAATCGCAGTGGTCAATCAACCACTGAGGCAGAAAATCCATCTGCCGATCTCATCACAGAAGCACGGAAAGCGGCATCAGAGACGGAGAAAGGCAACATTCATGTTGATCGCTGGCTGCGGATACTGGCCGCCCTGGGTGTGGATAATGGATCGAGCCCCATGACGGCTGCCGAGGCACAGAGCTATGTGGATCGTGGATGGACCCGTTATGCCCCCTATGCCACTGAGCTTGCCAGACTGGAAAGTGCAAGCACAGAGGGGAAGTCCAACTCTGATTCAGAGGATTCGGGAACAGAATCCAATACCGAGTCTGAGCCGGAACCGGAAACCAAGCCTGCGGTTGAGGTAGAAACTGTTGACCCGGAGCCTGAGGACGAACCGGACACCGAACCGCAGATAGAGGAACCCCAATCCGAACCTGAGGTGGAAGTTGAAGTAGAACCGGAACCGGAACCTGTGCAGTGCGTCTCTTCCACACTGCGGGCTGATGTGCTGGGATATTCACAGGAAATCATCACCCCCGACTCCATGCTACAGGCCAATTATGTGGATCGCTGGATACGAGCTCTGCATACACTTGACGGCAGTTCCGGTGACAATACCATGATGCCTGCCGAGGCACGGGGCTATGCCAACAAAGGCTGGGCACGGTGGGTGCCAGTGGCCGATGCCATTGACTGCCTGTATGCTCAGGCCATGGGGGAGTAATCTGAACTGAAATGACGGATGGGTGTGCCTTTACTGGCGCATCCATTCGCCCCTCAGGGAGCACTTCGTCATGGAGGGATACGCTTTGTCACATAGCCCCTGTTTTGTCCCTGTGAGCTTTAATGTAATGCAAGAATAGCTGTCCATAGCATCAATTAACATCTGCTGGCTTGGCGGCTGCGACAGCCCGCCGCGAGAATGCACCGTGAGTTGCCGGATTTCCGCCTGTAGAAGTTTCTATTCGAGTCCTGGTAACTTCTCAATAACCCGTGGCAATGGCCAATATTGGTACTAGCCTTGATTAACTTGTGCTGAACGATTTCAGCGGCGACCATCCTCTGTAGCAGGTTACAAACTCGCCCTTCTACTGCT
>JAPORB010000231.1 GCA_026710425.1 Gammaproteobacteria bacterium | reverse complement strand
TGACCGATCGCCTGGGTATTGGCAACAAAACCATTCCTCCTCTGCCTGATATTATTGCCGAAAGAGCGGCTGTTGCCACGGGTTATTGAGAAGTTACAAAATAATCACTAAAGGACTTCTATATGGAAATTTATAAGACACTTGATCAAATTGATAAAAAGATACTCAATGAACTGCAGCTTGATGGGAGACTTGCTTTCTCAGAGCTTGCCAGCAGGGTTTGCCTGAGCAAGACACCCTGCCTGAATCGGGTTCGGCGCCTGGAGCAATGTGGAATTATCAGGCACTACCGTGCCGATCTGGATCCGGATCTTATCCAGCAGGGTTATCTTGTGTTTGTACAGGTTACACTCACCAACACAAAGCGGGCCTCACTGGAAGCTTTTAATAATACGGTTGTGGCTCTGCCAGAGGTGATCTCATGCCATATGATGGCGGGAGGCTATGATTATCTGCTTAAGGTACGCACCAGCGATATGAGGGCTTATCGTCAGTTTATTGGCAGCAAACTTTCCATGCTGCCCGGGGTAGATAAAACCACCAGTTTTCCCGTGATGGAACAAGTGAAGGAATCCAATATCTATCAACTTTAGGTGCTGTGGCAATTAGAGATTGCTCACACCGGAGGGAGTTGCTTTGTTCTACTGCCACTAATAGGAATTAATCCTTTTAGCCACAGCGCAAATCCCACTCTCTAAGTATTGCTAATTCAGTAAGAATCACATATATTGACTATGCAGATTGGCCAAAGTGAACGTCATAATACTGTATGTACCTTGAAGCACCCGGTACATAAGTCGGATGTGTGAGCAGTGCTGTGGCAAGCGCAACAAAAGGGAAAGTGTAGCGCATAAATGATAGTTAACAGTGTTTAGTCAAGCTGAAAATAACAAGTGAACATGTTTAGGTTTGACTCGCTGTCTTATTAATCAGAGAAAGCGTATGATTTTAACGATTAGACTGATATCCTTTGACTTGACAATAATGAGATAAAGAAACTTGACTTGGAATTAGAGGAGTCACCTTTGAATACTGCATTCGATACACTAACAGCTTCGAACGACTTACAGAAGACAGGCATAGAGAAGAGCCAAGCCGATGCCATTGCTTTGGTAGTCAACAACGCTCATGGAGAGCTGGTTACTAAGACTGATCTTGCAGCAGTCAAGACTGAGCTTACTACGGTCATGAATGCACAGAGGGCTGAGTTGACAGTCGCCATGAATGAGCAGAAGACCGAGCTGACTGCTGCCATGAATAAGCAGAAGACCGAGCTGACTGCTGCCATGAATAAGCAGAAGACCGAGCTGACTGCTGCCATGAATAAGCAGAAGACCGAGCTGACTGCTGCCATGAATAAGCAGAAGACCGAGCTGACTGCTGCCATGAATAAGCAGAAGACCGAGCTGACTGCTGCCATGGCCGAAATGGCTGCCAGTCAATCTGCCGCCATGGCCGAAATGGCTGCCAGTCAATCTGCTGCCATGGCCGAAATGACTGCCAGTCAGTCTGCTGCCATGGCCGAAATGAAGGTTGAGCTGGCCGCAGCAATTTCCGGGCAGAACGATAAAATTGAAAAATTGAATAACGATATGAAGTGGGTCAAGATTGTCGGAGGCGCAATCAGCACAATACTGGTTCTACCCTACGTTGCAAACTTTTTTTAAAAAAATCTCTCTTGTACCTGCTTTATGATTGATATGCTCAACAATCCAAGTAGTCATTGATGCCAATCAATTTATCCAAGAGTGGATAATCTGAACAATCACCAGCAGATCCCTCCCTTAATTAAACTCCCCAGCACACGAAATAGCTCCAACTACCAATCATGCTCAGTGAAGATCGGTGAGGTCAAGCTCCTTGTCCAATGAGATGATGTAGACCCCATGTCAGATTTTCAGCGACTAAAACTGGTGTTTGACCCCCTGCCGGATGAGTAAGTCCTGACCGTACTCGAGAACAAACGAGGACGCAGTCGCAACGACTATCCGGTGTCGGCGATGTGGTAGGCCTAAATTGCAGGGTTTGTCTTTTAGCATCCCTCGACCGAGTCACTGGTGCGGGAACTGAATAGCAACAAGGATCTGATCTCTGAGTCGCTTTGACCCGTTGCCACGCAAGCCAGGTTGCGCTGCAAGGTGGTGTAGATGATCCTGGCAAGGGCTCTGTCATTAAGGTGTTTCCGGCTCTGCTTCAATCCTCAGCACCGAACGGCTGGAACTCTAGGAGTTACTCCCGGATTTTGCCAAACGTATGGGCGATGACGGCAAAGCGATTGACAGCCACTCCACGGCGCAGGCGAAGCGGGAGACCAGTAAAGCCTCGGACTCGGACGCTGACTGGGGCAAGCATAAGACAGTTTATGAGGATGCTCAGGGCAAGAAGTGAACAAAGACTAAGATCTGGTTTGGTTAACGACTGTATCTGATTGCGGATACGGCATATGAATTACCGGTGAGCTTTGAGATGACATTGGCCTCGGTTTCGGAGCAAAAGGTGTTACCGAAGATGATCAGGGAGCTGTATGGTCAGGACGCAGTGTTGAAGGACCATTGCAGGGAGTTCAGTGATGGCCGTGGGCTGGATAGCGGCCCACTGAAACAGATGCTGTGGGATGAGTATCCTATCTGCCCCTTGGTCGATACCCGCGCCTTATTGAGCGAAGAGAAGCAGGCATCGGATTACCATCCACAGCAGCAGTTCCGCTGTCTGCTAGACCCAGAGAATACCGGCAACTTCCAGTGCTCGGGGAAAGGCAGTAGTTCTGCCGCTGCCCGCAGACCGGAAAGGAGCGTCCGATGGCCTTTTACGGCAATGAAGTAATTTCTCAATAACCCGTGGCAATGCTCAATATGGTACTAGCCTGGATTAACTTGTGTTGAACGATTTCAGCGGCGACTATCCTGTGTAGCAGGTTAATAAACCCGCCATTCAGTTCCCTCAGCAGTGCGACAATTAGGGAAGTGAACTCATCTACTGCGATCCGCCCTCTTTGCACTACATTTGCAGCTTAGGGTGCCTTTATAGTTATTATTATCAAGATTTCCACCATATCGAACTGCTGATGTTGCTCCAAACCTTTTTGCCAAGCCACTTTGACTGCTCGAATGCAGTGGAGAGTGTTGCGGCAAATTGAAAGACTGAGCAGCAAGGATCGCAATAAAATCTGGAATCATATCAAAACACCGTTGAAAATATTCAGAGCAAGAGGCGCAGGATTAACTGGCAAGTTTCCGGCACCGGGCTAGCGAAAACACCGGCAAGTGTAGACAGTTCCGAATATGTTCTTACCGAGGGACAGTGGTATCCCAGTGCAGCACCCGGTGTTTTTCCAGGATTTCCAGCAACTGTGCCATCGGTACAGCCCGCAGTTCACCCCGGCTGCTACTGACCGTGGTAGCTTTGAAAATTGCGTTATAGATGGCCTCTTCAGTCGCTTCGGCGGTGGCAGCGAACAGGGGTGACATGGAGTCATTGACCAGTTGCTGGACAGGTACAGGTTCTCTGCTGGTGCGCGGGTTTCGCACCGAGGGATGGGTTGAAAAGGAAATCACATAATCCCCCGATCCGTTGCTGGCATAGGATCCCGTGCGGCCCAGTCCCATGATGGCCCGCAGTCCTAGCCGATCCAGATTTCGTGAGTTCAATGGGGCATCGGTTGCCACTACGATCATGATTGAGCCGTCTTCAAGGTCATTGTCAGCGGTTCTTTCTGCTAGTCCCTGGAATGGAGAAGTGCCCAGCTCGCGACCAACTGGTGCGCCATTGATGCTCATAAACCCGCCAAAGTTAGTTTGCACTAGTACGCCAATCGTGTAGCCACCGTACTCCGGCGGCAGCCGACGAGAGCTGGTACCAATACCGCCCTTCCAGCTAAAAGCCTGGGTACCGGTGCCTGCGCCCACACTGCCTTCAGCTACCGGCCCGGAGTTGGCTTTGTTTAGGGCGGCAAACACTTGGTCGCGCTGAATTGGGTCTTTCCACATGTTGTTGACGCGTGAGTCATTGGTTTCGCCTACTACAGGGTTGATGGTATGTTCACCCATGCCTGGTTGCTGGTAAGACCATTCCTTGAGGGCTGAGGCAGCACTCCAGACGCAGAGCGTACAGGTTAGTAGGATGGGCGTTTCGAGTTCACCGAATTCATTAAGTTGGCTGCCACCGATTACTTTGCCATAGCCATTACCAACAGTAAGCCAGGCTGGAATCGGGTGAGTGTATAAATTACCTGGGGCCGGAATGATGGCAGTAACTCCAGTGCGAATATCATCACCTTGAATCATCGTTTCATGACCTACCAGCACTCCCTCCACGTCGGTAATAGCGTTATATGGGCCTGGCTCAAAGACACCAACAACCAGCCCGGCCTCTCTGGCGCGCGGTCGTTCCTGCTGTGCCAAGATCGATATCGGTAGACAGGTCAAAAGAACAGCGATTACAAGAATGCTGATCAAAGCAGGTGGTATTGAGTGAATCAATGAGAAGGAAACTCCCTTCAGGAGCAAGCGAATCATGATAGTTGCCTTTTAGTTGACTGATAATGTCGTGTTGCGAGTTAATAAGGTATTGCTTTCAGGTCACTTACAACAATATGAATAACCGGCAGGTTAAGGTTTACTGCGGCTCTCGAAATGAAACAGTACCCATTCCTCGTGCACATGGTTAGTATCGGTTTCCAGAGAAGTCCAACGCATTTGAACCGACTCCTTGCACTGATAGATACGGAAAGACTTTGTGTCTTCAATGATAAGATTTCTGACCGAGGGGTTCAGTGTGTAATTCGATATCTCAGCCAGTCGCCATTTGTTGGAAAGGGTGCGGTTGATGCACTTGTTGTCCAGAAGCAGGTTTACATAGCCAATGTTCAGGTCGGCATAACCCGTAGCCGGTACCCGCATCCCCAGCATCAATTCAACCTCGGATTCGGGAAATTGCGGCTTGAGAAAGATGATGGAGTCGAGTTGTATAGCCTCTGTCATGGTGTTATGGGCAACCAGCCGCAGATCATCTTGCGTATTTCCGCCCCAAGCCGAGGAATAAATGGCAAATTTGATTCTGCTTTCTTCCTGCATCTCACTCGCCAGTGCACTATGCCATGCACTGATGCACAGGATAGCCGTTATCAGTATCCTCAGGACCTGATAGGTTCGTGGAATTAACAGCAGTCGTCTTGGCGAATTCATTGCCTGATTCTATACCGAGTCTGTACTGGATGTATGCTAGTTTTTAACCGTTGTAGAGGGGCTATTTCTGCAATTGCAGCTCCAGCTAACGATAACCTTTGCCTGAATACAATACATTCAAGCTTCCCGCAATCCAGTAAAGTTAGTTACCGGCTTTCAGCACTTGGATACAATTTTAAAAGCTAACAAACAAACCCGAAGTCACTTAAACCTGTTTTGCACCTGGTCGGAAGGCTGATTTATTTTTCCCACAAATTAACAGATAATTCATTCTCATTGATTAGTCTGGAATGCCGCTGTCCTGACTGCCGATAATATTAGTTATCTTTTAGAGAGTCTTTCGCCAATGCCGAAACGTGAGAAACTGAAGCAGGTAAAGCAAATCGTGTGTGTTGCCTCAGGCAAGGGCGGTGTTGGTAAATCCACCACGGCTGTTAATTTGGCGGTTGCCCTTCAGCGTCAGGGACATTCGGTGGGTTTGCTAGATGCTGACATCTACGGCCCCAGCATTCCACTAATGATGGGCGTTCCCCCTGGTACTCGTCCACAAATCAGGGATGAGCGTCTGATGGTGCCCATAATGGCGCATGCTGTTCAATGTAATTCCATTGGCTTTCTGGTGGATCCCAAGACAGCTATGGTGTGGCGGGCACCGATGATTATCTCAGCCTTCAACCAGATACTCTCGGATACTGCCTGGATGGCATTGGACTTTCTCATAGTTGACATGCCTCCAGGCACTGGTGATATTCAGCTTAGTTTGGCTCAATCTGTGCAGCTCAGTGGCGCAGTGGTTGTTACCACCCCACAAAATGTTGCATTGCTGGATGCACGCAAGGGGATAGAGATGTTTCATAAAGTGGATGTTCCGTTGCTGGGAGTTGTGGAAAATATGGCAACCCATGTCTGTTCTCAGTGTGGTCACGAGGAGGCTATCTTTGGCACTGGCGGGGGCGATCAGCTGTCCCAAGATTATGATACGGAGGTTATCGGGCGACTGCCGTTGGATCGCCGCATAAGGGAAAAGACAGATGCCGGTAGTCCTGTGGTAGCATCCGAACCTCACAGTGAGGCGGCTAAAGCTTATCTGGACCTGGCCAAAAAAGTCTCCGAGGCGGTAGTGGGGCAAGCCAGGGTTGCCGCTCCTGTGATTACTGTAAGCGATGACTGAGGTAAGGAGTCACTTTTCGTTCCACTGGATCCAGCGTAATGGTGGAATCCCACGCCGCTTACAACCACTTAATCAGCCATCAGAAAACTGACCATTGATAACCAAGTCACCATAACACTACACACAGCGGGGAAGAACTTTGGATACGGTAAATGCATTTTTGATCTACATTGATGGTTTTTTGGGCAGTGCCATCTGGTTTCCAACCTTTCTGCTGACAGTGGGGATTTTCTTCACACTGTATCTGGGTTTCCCCCAGATTCGCTACTTTCGGCATGCCATTGGTGTGACCATCGGCAAGTACGATAAAGAGGGTGCAAGGGGCGATACCTCCCACTTCCAGGCACTTTCTACGGCACTTTCGGGCACTGTTGGCACAGGCAATATTGGGGGTGTGGCACTGGCTCTGCATTTGGGTGGTCCGGCAGCATTGTTTTGGATGTGGATGACTGCTTTCTTCGGCATGACCAGCAAATTTGTTGAAGTGACTCTCTCGCACAAGTACCGCACCCAAACCGAGGACGGCACCATGGCCGGCGGCCCTATGTATTACATGGAGAAGGGCCTTAATATGAAGTGGCTGGCCGTCATTTTTGCGGTTGCCACCGTGCTGAGTTCATTTGGAACAGGTAATCTACCCCAGATCAACAGCATTGCCTCTGGGCTTGAAAGCACCTTCTCACTGGATCCACTGATAACTGCCTCTGTCCTTTCAGTGTTACTGGCACTGGTCATTATTGGTGGCATTACCCGCATTGCCAAGGTGGCGGCGGCCATTGTTCCAACCATGGCGTTTATTTATCTGATTGGGGCCATTGCGGTGATTATTCCCAATTTCAGCAATATAGTGCCTTCATTCCTGTCCATTTTCAGTGATGCTTTTACCGGATCGGCGGCGGCTGGCGGGTTCCTGGGGGCAACCTTTGCCTATGCCTTTGATCGTGGGGTCAACCGGGGGCTGTATTCCAATGAGGCCGGCCAGGGTTCGGCTCCGATTGCACATGCAGCAGCAAAAACTGATGAGCCAGCGGATGAGGGCATGGTGTCAATACTCGAACCCTTTATTGACACCATTGTCATTTGCACCATTACCGGACTGGTTATCCTCTCATCTGGCGTATGGGTGGAAAAATTTGAAAATGAATTTCAACGAGCTGACATGAGTTTTGTGGCAGGTAATTTCTTGGAATCCAATCCCGATGATGCAGGTGCCCTGTTTGCTTACCTCAGTGGTGAAGACTCGGTAGCGGGCAGATATAGCGGCCCGGTTGTCCTGGAGCAGGGTGTATCTGTGAATGCGACTGAATTTACCTTGCTGGCAGCTCGTTCGGTCGCAGAAAATGTTACCTACCAGTTGGATGGTCAGCTGATTACTGGCACGGTAATGGTGGTGGATGGTCAGCTTGAGGACACTGCCATTGTCGTCAGAGGTGATTCCCTGGTGCATTCAGTGCCACTTACAACACGGGCATTCACGCGTGGGCTATTTGGTGAGTTTGGGCAATATATTGTATCGGTTGGTCTGATGTTGTTTGCCTTTTCTACTGCCATTGCCTGGTCCTACTATGGTGATCGGGCCATGATCTATCTGTTCGGATCAAAATCGGTGCTGCCTTACCGTATTGTCTATGTGGTCGGGTTTTTTACCGCTGCCCTGGCTGATACCACGGTAATCTGGAATGTATCTCTAATTACCATTGTGTTGATGACAGTTCCTAATCTGTTGGGAATCCTGCTGATGCGCAAGGAAATGAAATCCACTGTAGCGGCATATTGGAAGAAAATGAATCATAGCCAGCATCGAACTTGAAGACTAATGGCAATATATAATCCTCATTTTTTTACGAGAAATTGCGAGAATTTTTCGGTGTTGCTCCACCAGATTTAGACAGTGCTTAGCTTTTTGCTAATGTAAAGTACCTATCAGATTTACCAAAGATGTTATGAATTAGGCCAAAACATAGAAAGATTAGAGGATCTTTCAAGGCGAAAAGTTTTCAGAATGAGCCATTGAGTATAATGTTATTTGCCAAACTATCTCCATTGGCTCCTATCCCGCTTAATGTATGGCTGGACCGAACAGATCGGGCTGAAGTTAGACTTTAGCCGCTTTTCGGAGACGTGAATCCGGATATGAATTATTCCAGAGAGCGGTCAACAGTTTTGCATCGAGACAAATTGGCGGTGTTACCATGATATTTCAGGGTGCTGCGGATGCAGGCAAGACTGCCTTGAAAAACGAATGCATGGAAGCCGTGCGTCAGCATTCAACTCCCCAGGAGCCTTGGATACCAGTCCCAATTAAACCAGATGCGCAGAATTCAGCACTCTCTACCATCAAAGCCATGATGGAGGCAACGAAGCGAGAGCTTGGCCGATTGGGCAGAGAGTTACCCGATTATGAGACTAGCAGGTTGCAGAACCATAAGGTGACTGATTAATACCTGCTCACCTGGCTGAAGAAACTTGACGTAACAATGAATGTCAGAGCGGTAGGGGTTACCAGGCATGGAGAGTCGGAAAGCACCCAGCTTCAGCAAGATCTTCCCACCGATATGATATTGAGTGATGTAGCTACGTATTTTGAAAACATACGCCTAAAGATTTTTGTTGATGAAGCTCAGAACACTCCTTGTTTTCGAGTCCACAAAAGCGGTGTTGAGTTGCTTGCATGAAGGTGTGTAGGGCATATCGTTGCTTGCGGCTTTTTCGGGTTGAGTGATACGAAACAGGCTCTGCGTCAATGTAGTCTTATCAGACTTCCAGATGAACGGATAGTCATACTGGATATTCTGTCACATGAGTAGGCTACGAGTGCGATACAGGGTGTCTTTGATGCTTATGATTTTGATGGTCCAGACCGAGGTGTATGTGTGCATAAATTGGCCGAATTGTCCCAAGGGTGGTCTCAGCATCTTAACTATGTTGCTGCCGGGCAAGCCATTTGGGGACATGGTGGCAGTCAGCAGCAGGTGATTGAACCGGGTAAGGCAATGAAAGAGCAATACTATTTCTCCCAAGTCGATGCATGCTCAGGACGCTCATAGGTTTACAAGGAACTGGTAAAGGCAGCAAGGGAAAGGATGGACTTTTGAGTCAGGATGAGACTGATAATATTTCGCTGAGAATGAGAAACAAATTGGATCTGTCAACGGAAGACTTTCTGACTGATCCTTTACATGTCGGTGTACTGATGAAGCCGAAAAGCCTGCCGGATCATTATAAAATTCCCATCCCCTCCTTGGGCGACTTTTTGCGGGAATTTCGGATGTTGCGCCTCCAGATTTGAATAATGAGTAGTATTTCTTGCGTGAAATATAGCATTTGGCAGTCAGAGGTTACTACTTGGATAGGCTGCCAGTTAGGTTGCACTTGCAGTTTATTATCTTTCAGGTTGGCTGGGTGTCTCCAGGTAGGCGAATATTTTCCACAATTGCTTGCACTGATTCGGGTGGCTCCGGCGAAAATTTTGCGACTGTAAGAGAGACTGCCAGGTTAAGCAGTGTGCCCAGTGTTCCGATGCCCTCAGGAGAAATCCCCAGCAACCAGCCAGCGGCATTGTCCTGAGCCGGATTGATGGATTTGAAATAGACGATGTAACCGGCGGTGAACAGGAAGCCGATAATCATGCCGACAATAGCTCCCTGTTTGTTCATTCGCTTGTCAAATATTCCCAGTACAATAGCCGGGAAAAACGAGGCGGCAGCCAGTCCAAAGGCATAAGCCACCACTTGTGCCACATAAGCTGGTGGATTGATGCCGACATAACCTGCGACCAGCACAGCAGCAAAGATCGCAATGCGCGCATACAATAATTCCTGTTTCTCACTTATGGATGGCATAAAGCTGCGTTTCATAAAGTCGTGAGCCACTGATGTAGAGATGACCAGTAGCAATCCAGCGGCTGTGGAGAGGGCAGCCGCCAGGGCACCCGCTGCCACTAGGGCCACTACCCAATTTGGCAGCCCGGCAATTTCGGGATTGGCAAGTACCATAATGTCCCGATTGACAGAAAGCTCATTCAGCTCAGGGTTTGCAAGATACTGGATTCGCCCATCACCATTCTTGTCATCGAAAGCGATCAGATTGGTAGTTTCCCATTTGCTGAACCACTCCGGCATGGCAGAGTACTCTGCACTGTTTACGGTGTTGATAAGGTTGGTACGAGCAAAGGCTGCTACGGCAGGTGCAGTAGTGTACAGGATGGCAATAAATATCAGAGCAAAGCCAGCAGAGCGTCGAGCATCACGCACATTGGGCACAGTAAAAAATCGAATAATTACATGTGGGAGGCCGGCCGTGCCAAACATAAGTGCTGCTGTAATAAAAAAGACATCCTGAGTGCTGCGATGCCCCTCTGTATAAACGCCGAAGCCAAGCTCGCTACTCAGGCCATCAAGCCGATCCAGAAGATAACCGCCTCCAAATGCCTCATTCAGCTCCGCACCAAAACCAATCTGTGGTATAGGGATTCCGGTCATTAAAATAGAGATAAAAATAGCCGGCACCATAAAGGCAAATATCAACACACAGTATTGAGCGACCTGGGTGTAGGTAATACCTTTCATACCACCGAGTACGGCGTAGAAGAATACAATGGTCATGCCAATGATTACACCAGTGGTGATATCCACCTCCAGAAATCGAGAGAATACAATTCCTGCTCCCTGCATCTGACCACAGACATAGACAAATGAGACGGCGACAGCACAGAATACGGCGATCAGTCTTGCTGTGCGTGAGTAATAGCGATCACCGATAAAGTCTGGAACCGTAAATTTGCCAAACTTACGCAGGTAAGGTGCCAGCAGTAGAGCCAGCAATACATAACCTCCAGTCCAGCCCATGAGGTAAAATGTTCCGTCCCGACCCAGAAAGGAAATGAGACCAGCCATAGAAATGAAGGAGGCGGCCGACATCCAGTCTGCGGCGGTTGCCATACCGTTGGCCAGCGGTGGTACCCCGCCACCCGCTACGTAAAAGTCACTGGTGGAACCTGCGCGGGAACAGATGGCGATCCCAATGTAGAGACCGAATGTCAGGAAAACAAAAATGAAAGTCCACACTTGAACACTCACGAGCTAGTATCCTCGTCGGCAACGTCCTGACCGGAGTCTTTTCTTTTGTTGTTGAGTTGATACTCATCGTCCAGTTTGTCCATCAGGTAGATATAAACAAAGATCAGCACCACAAACACAAAGATAGCCCCTTGCTGCGCTATCCAGAAACCCAGTTTGAAGCCGCCAAAACGGAAAGTATCAAGCAGATCCACCAACAGAATACCGCACACGAATGAGATAAAAAACCAAATGCTCAGTAAAGAGAGAACAATCCTCAGATTGGCTCGCCAATAGTGTCGGGCGGGCTTGTCAGTCATAACAGTTTTTCCTTTGTGTTGTTGTCAATTGAGCGGTCTGATTGTTCTTTTATTGCCTTTTCTAGGATTCTCATACCGAATTTGGTCTAACCTCGAGGATCATCGGAGTTGTTTGATGAACTATGTCAGGCGAAAGCCAAACATTGAGGCAGAGAATCCCTATGTAGCAAGCGATTCATGGGCTTATTGGTTCATCCAGTCGTGCTGACCGGATAAAAATCTGGCAAAAAACGAATGACTGCAACATTTTCCAATGGTATCACTAATCAAAATGCAGAAATAGGTATTACTCTATGGCAAACAGGACTGGCCGATTGGGGTGAACTCAGCAATGCAAAACATAATCTGTCATAAAGCGCATGAGAAAGGGTAGGATAACAATGGAACTCATCTGTTGCAGACCGGTTTCAGGTATGTGGCCTTGTTATGGCCCGTTAGTCTGGAGCATTCACGGATGGGGCCGCTACGGCTTAGAACAGTGAAAGGGATTTAATGCTCATTCACGTTCTGCTTGCCAGCAGCATCACTTTCTGCAATGACCTGCTTGAGATAGGCATCAAGTTTACGCTGTTGTGGAACTTTTCTGTTCTCGGGAAATTTCACACAGTTGCGGTGCAAGTGCCTGAGTTTTTGACGGTCTGCTCCCTTGAATTCTGTAACAAACAGATCAATGGCATTGGTTCCCTCTCTGTCGATTCGGTGTAGCCAGGTACTTGCCTGATTTTTAGGATTATCTTTCCAACCCTCTTGCGCTGGTTCTTTCTGATGTGACGACTGTTGTTTGTTTCGCAGCGACACCAGTGTATTTTTGATATCAGCGTAATTATAAGAGCGCATCATGCGCCCAATATATTGCAGTTGTCTTCTCTTGGCACCATGGCTTGGTGGTAAACGATGAAATTCCTCAATAGCTGTCATGAGTTCGTTTGTCAGAGGCAGTTGCCGCAGTACGCTGACAGGTAATTGTGCCAGTTCCTTACCGAGGTCTTGCAGTGCCAGGGCATCGCGTTTGCGCTGACTTTTGCTAGTTATTTTATCATAGGCTTCGGAGGTCATGTGCAAGTAGACTTACAGGTAGAGAGTTTGGGCGAGCCCCAGAAAGGCAAAGAATCCGATAGAGTCGGTAACGGTGGTGAGGGCAACGGTTCCAGCTAGTGCCGGGTCGATTTTAATTCGTTTCAGTAGCAGGGGCAGATATGCACCCGCCAAGGCGGCCGTTATCAGATTGATCATCATGGCCGCCGCAATAATCAGACTGAGCCGCAGGTCATTGTACCAAAGCAAAGTAATTATTGAGATAACGATAGCCCACAAGCCGCCATTCAGGGTGGCCACACCTAGTTCCCTGACCAGTAGCCAACGGCTGTTGGAGTCACTAATATGACCAAGTGCTAGGCTACGAATGACTAGAGTAAGAGTCTGAGTACCAGCGACTCCGCCCATATTGGCTACTATTGGCATCAATACCGCAAGATAGACCACCTGATCCAGAGTATCCTGAAACAGATAGATCACCAGAGAGGCTAGCACCGCCGTCAGCAGGTTTACGCCAAGCCATAGTGCCCGTCTTCTGGCAGTCTTGACCACGGGTGCAAAGGTATCGTCCTCCTCGTCCAGCCCGGCCATGCTCATTAGGGAGTGTTCAGTACTGTCCCTTATGACATCAACAACATCATCAATGGTGATACGCCCCAGCAGCTTACCCTGCTTATCAACAACTGGTGCCGAAACCCAGTCATGTTGCTCAAAAAGCTGCATTACCTGACTGGCTTCCATATGCACTGGAATGGCCTCTACATGTTCGTTCATGACCTCGCGCACGGAAGTGTTCGGGTCCGATACCAGAAGCTGGCGGAGGGGTAAAATGCCCAGAAATTCATCGTTCCTGTTTACGACAAGGATGTTGTCGGTCATCTCCGGAATACTGTCATGTCGCCTTAGATAACGCAGGACCAGTTCTACCGTATGATTTCTCCTTACGGTGATGGTGTCCGTATTCATCAAGCCACCAGCAGTATCCTCGTCATAGGACAGAATTGATTCCACCCGTTGCCTATCCTGCTGGTCCATTGCTTCCAGGACTTGGGAGGCAATTTGCTGAGGCAGTTGTTGGAGAATGTCAGCCTGGTCGTCGGTATCAAGTCCCTCGGTTAATTCAACAACCTCGGCGGCATTAAGCTCTTTTAGAAAATCCTGTTGCAGGTCTTCATTAAGATAATGAAGTACATCTCCTTCCGCATCCTTATCGATAAGCTGCCAAAGGATTTGTCGGGTTTTGGGGGGAGAGGATTCAAGCAGATGAGCAATCCCGGCCGCAGGCAGGGTCTTGATCATCTGCCTTACCTGATAAAGTGAACCGCGGTCGATAGCCTGGGTAAGCTCCAGAGCTTGATTCTTGCCAAACTGTGCTTGCTTGACCTGTGGCATGAGATAATCCGGGTATAATCTGTACCTGACCTTGGACGTTACTTTAGGTCAATCTTTTGAGTGGTGTTGATTCTGATGTCGGACAGACATAGCTTTTGACCAGTTGGCCGTAAGCTAGATTTCCTGACCCCAACAGTTTATTGCTAACCTACTTGATAGACTCCCACCAACCCTGGTTATTTTAGGCATAGGGGGGTTGAAAATTGTGCAAAAATTAAGCAGTTGTCGCCGCTAATAGCTTTAATCAAAACCAAAACTGATTCTAACATAGACAAAAAATAGACGCATAGTCCGGTTGGCCTCAATCAAGTTGTGCGGAAATTTCCTGCTATCAACATAATTATGGAATATTAATTCTAGTTACTTTATGTCTTGATCTTAAACAGGCTTACCCTTTGCTTTGCAAAAACCTCGACAGTGGCGCGATAACCAAAATCTTTGTGAGGACGATCATTGATCCGTCCCTCAACGACCTGAATCTGCTTTGCACTGACCTTGGGAAAGTCCATGCCCTTGAGAAAGTCCATGCCCTTGTGCAAATATTCACGCACTAGACTGTTAGTATTTTCGTTCAAGCCGCGCTCACCGGAGTGGTATGGTGTCGCAAAGTAAACCCGGGCACCAAGATCCCACAAAATCTCCCATGCTAGGCAAACTCCTTGTCATTTTCCGCCATGCAGGTATGCATTTGCAACAGTTGTCACACTAATCTTGAGAGAACCTGATCTGTCAGCAAGCAAATTTTTGATAAAAGTCAGAGTTAAACGATTCAGGATTTAGCAGAAATTTGAAACGAGGTCTGGAGATTCGGTATGAAACCGAGATCAAGACTCATTCATACTGAAGCAAGGTGCATTGACAAAGCCTGATGGATTACTCAGTCGAGAGTGTACTGGTTCCTTTTCCCCTATGCGGAATATATCCATAAGTAGCAAGTTTTTTCAATGCCTTCTTCGAAGTATTGCAATTGACACTCAATACATCAATGATTTGTTAAATCGTTAGATACCCGTATTTATCCAACAGTTTAATCTGAATGGAGAGTAAGGGTATTGATTCAACTTCTTTAGTTCTTGCTTGCTCGACTTTGGCGGAAAGGTCATGCGTTTATCTTTAAGCAGCGAAGTAAAAATCCAGCCATAATATCCAATCAGGAATATCCTTTTTCAGCCAAAATCTGTATGTATCTACGAGCCAAGTAATAAAAGTCCTTATTCTCCTCCACTATATACTTTCTAATGAAGCAAAAGCCACAAAACTGTAACCAGCTCGCAACAGTAGCAGTGTAGTCAAGATATGTGAAAGCTTTCTGTTTCCGTTCTGAAAAGGATGTATGGCTAGTAACACTACATTAAATATAGCGATAATTATCTGTGGATGCATTGATGATTCATCAAGGGTTTTGTCTGTCCAATGCACCAGTGCTTCCATTTCTCTTGGTTTGTCAAAATTTGATATTGTTTCAAATACGATGCCGATCTCACGATCCTTAGCTTCCTACGAAGCCAAGTGATTGGACAATTTCTCATACGAGCCTCGGTGTCGTTCATCCTTAGTGCTATACCTCAGTAAAGTTTAATATAACTATTAGATATGATTTTCGGTAAGGTGAAGGTTATTATGGGACTCAATTACTAATTTTATTGCATTCGCATACCCAACCACCTCTTGTTCATCTCGAGTTAGAAATGAAGTATTGCTTAGTTGTTGTGAAAGGAGAGTTTCGACTTATGTATTGGAAAGTCTTGATCCTTCAATCCGGATGGATGATCCTATACTTTCAATCATTGCAACCATGCTCAGACGATGTAACTGTTCATTTGAAATATTCTTCAGGATTTTCCACTCCACCTTAAATTCATTAGTTTCAGCGATGATCTGTACCAGATTTTGATCAAGACTGAATTGCGGTTCCTTAATCAAAGTTCCATCCCTGAATACAATAATGACTTCGTGCCAATTAGGATCCATAAATACCCACAGGCAACAAATCATACCCAAGAATAGCCTTAAATATTCAATGATGAGGGGGCAGGTTATGGCTTCAACTATTTGGTAAAGCAAAATAGGTTGCATGCAGGGTATAAACTACTGAAAAATATAAAAAAGACTTACTTTATTTTCGCCAAATGTATTTAGGCGAGGGTTGAAATAAAGCGCATATTTGAGAATTTGGCCCACTTCACATACTGAATCGCATTGGGCATTAGAGGCTGTCGAAGGCATATTATTCAACTGAGGACTTTTAATTTCTCATCATCGGTTGAACATAATAAAATACTCTAGTGTCAAGTCAATGGATATTTGTCGCATAGATGGAATCATTCATATGCTCTGATAAGCAAGGCAACCAGTTAAACAGAAGCGTGTTCATCCGTCATTTTTTGATTGGCTTAACACTAGATAGAATTGGTCTCGTTGTAGAAGGCAAGCCTGATTTTGTTGTAGTTTACCAAGATGATTGGAGCAAGATAGCAGTTATCTTTACGGATTATTGTCTGAAAAAGTGGAGGAACAATCCTCACTCAAGATTTGGGGTGAAGCGTATTCTGGTAATGGAGCCGGGTGATTGGATGATTGTCCGAACTTGGTACTTTCGCATCGACGCTAGCATAAGCAATAGCTTTAGTACCATACTGAGTTATTTGCTGATTAATAGCAGAGTGCCCGGGGGCCTGTTGGCGAGTTTCCATGCCGGAGAGCACCAAAACTGACCATTCATAAAGGGTCTAGCTCCTACCTGATGCTGATACCACAATAGTAAAATGACAGTTTTGTTACAAAGCTGAGCATTTGATATTTTCATAAGTTATTGATTAGAAATTGAATCCTTGAATATAATGTGAAGTTAATACTAATTTAATGGAATAATTGAAGAGTATCTTTTAGCTCAGGGACAGGGAAATTATTTCCCTAATTATCCGGGCTTATTGATTACTTATTGATTAGTAATATCAACGGCGGGTCAGGATGTCTATTATTGTGGTTTCTCGGATAGACGCTCCTCTGGTTGCGATCGCTAGTAATTAATGCTCTAACACCAAATCTCACATACTACAAAGTGGATATCGCACAGCATCAAACCGGACAGTGGAACCAGGACGACAGACTCATTCCGCTTCATCAAAACGGTTGTTGATCAGTGTCAGAATTGCTCTCAGTGCCTTATCGGCATTCGGGCCTTCAGTAACAACCTTGAGGTTTGTCCCCCTGACAGCTGCCAGCATCATAAGGGACAGCACACTTTTTCCATCAACCATCTTCTCTTGGCCGATCCTGATGTCGCAACCATATGTTCCGCACAGATCTGCCAGCTTTGAGGCTGCCCGTGCATGCAGTCCTGCCTTGTTGATAATCTCGATCTGTGCTTCTGCCATAATTATGATTACTGGTTCCTCGGTTGAAATGTCTAATGATTCGCAATTCAGGGCAGCTCCCGATGCTGCACCTGCACATTGGAGATAAAGGGCGAGAAGTCGCTGGCCAGTTTCTCGCAAAGATAAACCGAACGATGCTGTCCTCCAGTGCATCCAATCGCGACAGTGAGATAACTGCGGTTGTTTTCCTCATACTTTGGCAGCCAGGTTCTGAGGTAATGCCGGATGTCATTGAGCATTTCCTGCACTTCTGACTGCGCGTCGAGGTACTCCGCTACCTCAGCCGCTCTTCCGGTTAGAGTCCGCAGATTACTCTCCCAGTATGGATTTGGCAAACAACGCACATCATAAACAATGTCGGCATCAACAGGCACACCATTTTTAAACCCGAAGGACTGGAACAGCAAAGCCATATTGGTATCTTCGTTTTCAATGACCTGTCTGATAATCAGATCCGTTAGTCCTTGTAATGACATTTTCGAGGTATCTATGGTCAGACCTGCTAGCAACGAAATAGGTTCAAGCAGTTCCGATTCTCGACCAATCGCTTCCTTCAGACCTACTTCGGTCGATGATAAGGGATGTTTGCGACGGCTTTCGCTGTATCGTTTCAATAAAGTCTGAATATTGGCATCCAGAAACATGATTCTGACAGGCAGATTTTTGGCATTCATCTGTTCAATGAATTGAGGCAAACGCAGTAGGTCTGAAGAAATATTTCTGGCATCAATGCTGACAGCAACCCGTGAGATTGCCGGGGATTTGGATGACAGTCTGTCAACCAATGCCAGGAGTAAGGAAGCAGGTAGATTATCAATGCAATAGTAGCCGCGGTCCTCCAGAATATGCAGCACCGTACTCTTCCCTGAACCGGATCTGCCGCTGATGATTACTAGGTCCATAGAGATTGGGTGGGCAATTGCAGTATTGGTAGACTAACAGTTATAATTGTTGAATGATATGTCAGATATCGAATCGGTAGAGACAGTATTTACAGAAAAGGCCACTGATGTATGGGCCGGACTGAAACTATCTTAGACCTGATGGGTGATCGCAATGCTGTAGAGATCCTCATTGTCGTTTGCAGTCCTTAGGGTCAGGCAAAAATCCTTGTCATCCAGCAACTCAGCAATGACAGCTAGTATTTTGATATGCTCATCAGATTTCTCCTCTGGCACGATCAGCACAAAAAACAGATCAACTGGATTATTGTCGATGGCATCGTAATCCACCGGTTCCTCAAGGGTGACCAATGCACCTGTGATCTGTGTGCACTTCGCCACTCGGCAATGCGGGATAGCAATCCCATTACCTAGACCTGTGCTGCCCAATTGTTCTCTGGTAATAAGCCCGGTGTAGACTTCATCGGAGTCCAGTAATCGGCTGGTTCCAGCTAGGCAGTCACTGAGTGAGGCGAGTATTCTTTTCTTGCTGGGCCAGTCCATGCGAGCGAAACATCGCTGGGGTGTCAACAGTTCTTCCAGTAGCATATAAATTTCAATTTGGGTGTGAGTGATGAATCGGAGTATGCCTTCTTGAGATCCCGGAGGGTTGACTGGCTGTGCGATATAGGTCAATCAACAAGCCTTTTACGCTCGTTTGAAGGGGGTATGGCCAGTGACTCCCGGTACTTCGCTATGGTTCTGCGTGCCACATTGATACCCTGCTGATAAAGTAGTTCCGTGATTTTATTGTCACTCAGTGGTTTGCTGGCGTTTTCGGCATTTATCAGTTTCTGAATCTTGGCGCGTATGGCAATAGAGGAGCACTCACCGCCACCCTTGGTGGATACATGGCTGGAAAAGAAGTACTTCAGTTCAAATATGCCGCGGGGGGTATGCATGTATTTCTGGGTGGTTACCCGAGAGATGGTTGACTCATGCATATCAACGGCTTCCGCTATATCCCGCAGCACTAGAGGCTTCATAGCTTCAGCACCATACTCCAGAAATCCTTGCTGATGCTCCACGATCCGGGTTGCTACCTTCATTAATGTCTCGTTGCGACTTTGCAGGCTTTTGATGAACCAGCGCGCCTCCTGCAGATTGTTACGCAGGTAGTTGTTTTCATCGCTGGAATCGGCCCTTTTGACCAGCGAGGCATAGCCATGATTGATGCGAATTTTTGGTGCCGTATCTGGATTGAGTTCCACCACCCATTTGTCTGTTTCTTTCTGTTTGCTGACAATAACATCTGGAATTATGTAGGTCGTTGAAGCGGGAGCGATGTTTGAGCCAGGTCGCGGGTCCAGGCTTTCGATCAGTGTGATAGTCTCCCCAAGTTCGGCTTGCTTGAGCTTGGTTTTGCGCATCAGTAGGGCATAATCCCGATTGCCAAGCAGGTCCAAGTAATCAGTAATGATGAGCTTGGCGTTGTCGATAAGCTTGGGGTTTTCTGGGTGTTCCAGCTGATTCAACTGAATCATCAGGCACTCACCAAGATTGCGGTAACCGACTCCAATTGGATCGAATTGCTGAATGCGATGCAACACTGCCAATACCTCATCCCGCTCTATCTCCATCTGTGTATCAAACCCTGCATGTATGGATTCGATATCTACCGTTAGCATGCCATTGGTATCTATGGCATCGATAATTGACAATGCAATCAGATTGTCGTTGTCCGATAGGGGGGTCAGATTGAGTTGCCACAGCAGATGGTCTTGCAAGGTTTCGACGGAGGAATTTCTCGCCTCAAAATCGTTATAGCCGGGCTCGTTGTTTTGCGTAAAGGAGGGCATAACTGGATATACATCATCCCAGTTGCTATCGACTGACAGATCGCTGGGTATTTGCTCCTGCCAGCCGGAGTCTTCTCCGCTAATTTGCCCCGTCTCCTCGCTATTAGCCAGTTCAGGTTTCTCACCGTTGGCAGCACTGGGATGATCCACCTCGGAAGGTTGTGTGATTTCTGGTAAGGGTGTATCAAAACCGCCGTCAAAATCCTGTTGAACTGTTTCTTCCTCCACAGTGCTTTCGTCCAGCTCCAGCATGGGGTTGGATTCGAGGGCCTGGTGAATCTCCTGGTGTAAATCGAGGGTGGACAGCTGCAGCAGCTTGATGGCCTGCTGTAGCTGAGGTGTCATGGTGAGGCGCTGATCAAGCTTGAGCTGTAGCGATAATTTCATGGGCTGACGGTTACTACGGTATTTTCTGCAAAGTTGCTTTATTTCATTACTTTATAAGCTTTTGGTGCATTGCAAGTCCGGGTATTAATATTCTTGTTGTTATGATTCTTTTTGTGTCTGACATCAGGAAATCTAGACTAGCCCCGGTCATGGGGCAACCTGAAGACGAGCCGTATTCTTGCAAGTCATGCTGCCGATTTTTTCGGCGGGTCGGAGTATAGCAAAATCCATGCCCTTGATTCATAGTTTCACCATGTAATTTCATATCCATGACCGGGGAAGGGCCGGATTCTTGCCCTGATTCATATCCGAAATTGCTCACCCAGATAGACTTCTCGGACTCGGGTGTTGGAGAGGATGGTCTGGGCACTGCCTTGGGCGATGATCCGTCCCTCACTGACTATGTAGGCCTTTTCACATATATCCAGAGTCTCCCTGACATTGTGATCGGTTAGCAGGATGCCAATATTTTTGGCTTTCAGTTGATGGATAATCTGCTTGATATCACTGACTGAGATAGGATCGACACCAGCGAATGGCTCATCCAAAAGTATGAACCGGGGGTCGGTGGCGAGGGTGCGCGCAATCTCCGTGCGGCGTCTTTCTCCGCCTGAAAGGCTCATGCCTTTATTGTCTCTCAGGTGAGCGAGGTTGAATTCATCAAGCAGTAGCTCCAACTTGTTGTGTAGCTGTTGCTGGTCCAGGTCCTTTCGTGTTTGCAGGATGGCGAGAATGTTTTCCTCAACGCTCAGGGTTCTGAAAATTGATGAGTCCTGTGGCAGATAGGACAGTCCTTCTCGGGCCCGCGCATGGATTGGCATCGCCGTTAGCCGTACGCCGTCAAGGGTCACTTCCCCGGCATCAACTCCGATAAGGCCAACAATCATGTAGAAACAGGTAGTTTTCCCCGCACCATTAGGACCCAGCAGGCCGACGATTTCACCTGCCGAGATACTCAGTGAAACATCATAGACAACTTGACGCCCCTTAAAGTGTTTGGCCAACTTGTCTGCACACAACATAAGCTAACTAACCACCAGTGAGATATTATTAGTTTCCCTGTTGTTGAGGGGGCAATACAGGTTAGTAAACATGAGATGATCTATTTCGGGGGTTGTGTCAATCAATTTACTCAGCATCCAATTAATTAAAAGGTTGTCATGAATAGATGGTAGCCATAGCTGATAAGCTTAGTCTTCTGGAGTATTGGTATAACACATTGAATTATTACTTCAGTTTGGCATTATTTCATAAAATGTCCATACAAGTGATTGATTACTGAATTTCCTTTTACTCGCTTGGATTTTCTGTTTGGATGTACCATACTATGTAATCCTTATTTAGCGATTATCTGGATGAATTATCGGTTGTTACGTCGGCCGATATGGGTATCCAGTAGATCAGTATTTCATTGTGCATTGTTTGTATTAGGTGCAAAAATTTCGATTTGTATATCCTTAAATAAAGATGCAATGATTAGACACTGAAAATCATATCACGGCTCAAAAATACCATGATTGGAATACTGCGTGGGCTTGTCAACATGATCTTGAGTCTATTGGCAATTTCAACTATGGCGTCATTATATATGCGAAAATATGGTCAGGATTCTAATGTAGATTCCTCACTTTAGTCGAGTGCTTGACGGGTGTGCCTAGCGGCAAGCTCCGACTCAATACACACTCTATCAGCCATGAGCCCGGTTTTTGATTCCTCATCTTTACAACCATCACTGGCAAAAGCTTTGCCAGGAGAACGGTACGAGTTGAACGGTCAAGCCGGTAGATTGAGTTACTATGTTGCTTCACCTGGAGATAACTCACCATCCAATCGTCAAGAGACCCGGCCTCTGCTTCTGATACACAGCATCAATGCCGCCGCCTCGGCTCATGAGATGTTGCCATTGTTCGAGTATTACAAAGCTAAACGACCTGTATATGCCCCGGATTTACCGGGCTACGGTTTTTCAGACCGCAGTCGGCGCGCTTACTCGCCACGGCTCATGACCGATGCCCTGCATGATATGGTGCAGCAAATCCACAGAGATTGCGGTAAGACTGCGGTCGATGCTTTGGGCCTGTCATTAGCTTGTGAATTTCTCAGCCGTGCTGCAGTGGAGGCAGCAGAGTCGTTTCGGGCATTGGGGCTGGTTAGTCCCACCGGGTTCAATAGAAAAAAACCATTGCAGGCCGAGTCAGGCACTGATCGCGGCATTCGGACTGTTTTGCGCCTATTGACACTGCCGAGATTTGGCAAGGGGTTGTTTCGCTTACTGGTCTCGCCATCCAGCATTCGCTTCTTCCTGCAAAAGACCTGGGGATCAAAGGCTATTGACGAGCATTTGTATGACTATGCCTGCCAGACTGCAAGACAGGCTGGTGCAGAATGGGCACCATTCTATTTTCTTTCGGGGTTTCTGTTCAGTGCTGATATCAATGCTGTTTATGCCAGTCTGACAAAACCGGTCTGGATGTGCCATGGGGTGCGGGGTGACTTTACAGACTATCGACTGAAGCGGTATTTTGAGAATCGTACTAATTGGCATGTACAGGTATTCGAGACCGGAGCTATGCCTTATTTTGAATCCCGGACCGAGTTTATGGCAGCCTGGGACGAGTTTTTAGAGGCACAGCGAGAATAAGGTCAGCACTGTTGCTGATTTGTGGCTGGAGAGCGGAAAATAACTACTTCTCAAATTGACCTCCAGAGTTAGTGGAAAGTGGCCGGACCTCATGGTCAACCTCCCTAGATAGTTAGTGCACTAGGCTAACTGATGCAATGTAGCCGGGTGAAAGTCTCAGCAGAGGGAATGCCTAACCAACAACTTGTATACCGAGCCTTGCGCCAGCTACAGCAAGAAAGATGTGCAAATTCACTGGGTACACTTTACATCCTAAAAATCCTTGCAAGCCTTCTGGTTAATGTCTTGAGGCCCTAAAAATGTGATGAAAACCAAAGGAAGATTTGATTAGCGTACAAAACTTTGCATCACTGAAGCAACAGCCAAAAAATATCATCTTATCTTATTCAGTAACTTAAATTACGAGAATATTGAGTGCTTTGCAGAATGACAGCATATTGCCGGAATTTTTCATTTTAACTTGTGATTAGAACATCTGATACTGATGATATGTTAATTTAATATTGTAGATGAACTTCAGATGTACTAACCTAGGGACTTTCTGACCTGCTAATGTCGTGACAGTTTTCAGGTGGATTTTTTACCATTTCCAGGCAGTTCGTAAACCATGCGCAGCTTCGTTTCCGGGTACACCGTTTTGGTTTGATTGAGCTCATCCAGCAACCTTTAGGCTGGCTAACAGTTGATCGGATAATGCAAGCCTCCAATTCCAGAAAAAAATAGCTAAGGCCATGAACATGTTAATGACCCGCTCCAGAATTATCCCCACCTCCGTTTCACGTAACTCGCAGACAGTACTATCCTTCTGGCACTGCTTCTCGCTCGGGCCACTCCTCGTTCCGCTTTTTCTCCTGCTCCCCGCCGCCGCTCAGGCAAAGGGGATTGAGGTATTACCACATGGTTACGCGTTCGAAGGATTAACACGAGGTGTACGACATGCACCTATCTTCCCGGTGAGACTTACCGCCGAACCATCGGGCAATGTCACGGTGACTGTCAGTGAGCAGGGCACCAAATTTTTGGATCTGGACGGGAATAAGGACAATGGTCCAGACACAATCAGCCTGACCTTCACCCAAGCCAATTGGGATGAGTACCAGAATATTAGTGCCGGGACGCCTCCCGACCCCGTATCTAACAAAGCCGATGATACGACCGATCTGCTCTTCTCCGCCAGTGGCGGCGGCTACGACTCGGTCACTGCCACAATGCCGGTCACGATCTTCGACTCATCAAACCAGATCGTTTCTTTGGAATTCCCTACAAACAGCACCATTGATGAGGGGAATTCGGTCGAGTTCAATGTGAGCATAAGGTGGTTACATACGATGAAGGATAAAAACCTCAGGATTCCATTCTCGATCAGCGGCGATAATGTGAACAACAGTGACTTCGAGATCATACTTAAGAAAGGCGTCAAACGTGCCTGCGATAATTTCGTAACCCTCAATTCGCTCGGAAGCTCCGACTATCCTGACTACAGTGAGAGTGCATTTACCCCGTCCATCCCAAGGGACCAGTGGTTTGTGCTAACTTACACTTGGGATCCCTTCAGAGACGGCCCCAATGGTAGCACTCCTGCTAAAACATGCACCTTGGTGTTGAGTGCCCTGCAAAATGATCCTACTGAGATGACGGAGACCTTCGAGGTGAAGCTGGCCCCGGATAACAACAGTGCCTCGCAGAATGGCTTTGATCACCTCAACGAATTTCCGGTGAATGTGCACCCCGCCAAGAATATTGGAAGTGTGATGGTTGAGAACGTCCCACTACTACTACCCGCCAACTCCGAAGGCACCTTCAATACCAACACCGGAGGTGGCACGCAAATAAGCGGTGGTGAGCAATCAACTCGCACTCCCCTTACCCGTGACATGATCAAGGGCTTCGCTGCCGAGACCGAAAATGGTCAGGAGCATGTTGACCGCTGGCTGCGGGTGCTGGCAGCCATCGGTGAGGACAACGGCCAGACACCAATGACCGCTGCC
>JAPORB010000023.1 GCA_026710425.1 Gammaproteobacteria bacterium | reverse complement strand
CCGGTAGTTCAGCTGGTTAGAATGCCGGCCTGTCACGCCGGAGGTCGCGGGTTCAAGTCCCGTCCGGTCCGCCATTACAACTCTGTTCATTTGAGCTTAATCAACCCCGACCGCAGTATGCACCAGTTCAAGAGTACTCCGGTCGCAAAGCGCAAATGAACAGTCGAGACTTTTTACGACTATTCCCGAATGGTTTTTTAGCTGATTCATAATACTGCGACATTTCGAGCTTTCCCAATAACCTCGAGATTTTCACTCCCTGCTTGCAGTCAGTTTGATGTGGTCAGAAAACTTACTGACCTGAGAGTGAGTGAAACTATACTACTAGATACCCTTAATTCTCCTCCGTAAAAAACAAATGAAGGTCTAATCGTATAGAGGAGTATGAAAAGCCGCCATCTTACTTTTCGTCTGTAAAATGAGTAATTCAAGATCAAAGCACTGACAGCGGCCCTGGCCGCATACCTGATGGGCGCAGCTACCGGTGCAGTCGCCCAAGAGGAATCTTCAGTTGAGGAAGTTGTTGTTACCGGGTCATTCATCCGTCGCTCCGAAGGAATAGCTGCCGCTTTACCACTGGTGCAATTCACAGCTGAAGATATTGAGGCCGAAGGCACTATTGACATGGCTCAGGTTGTTCAGAACCTAACATTTAACAATGGCATTGGTGTCGTCAACTTAATTCAGGGAAGCACAAACCAGATAGCCAGTTTTAATCTCCGAGGTCTCGGTACACAAGCTACACTGCCATTGATCGACGATAAACGAGTGCCACCTCTCAATGTGCAGTTGCTACTTCCCACCATGGCTCTGGAATGAATCGATATTATGACAGACGGTGCCGCCGCCCTGTATGGCACCGATGCAGTGGCTGAGGTGGTCAATATGATTCCCTACCGCAGCTTTGATGATTTTAAGATCGATGCATATGAGGAACAGGACAGCCGGGGTGATTTCTGGCGCAGGGAAACGTCTTTCCTTGCTGATCGTAGCTTTGGAGATGTGGACATTGTGCTAGCGGGGTCATACAACGCCAATGACACGCTGTCTTGGCACGATCGGCCCGAATATGTTCTTCCGGATTGACGCACAAAAGCAGTTCATTTCCGGGTAACTTTAAGGTTCCGTTAAGGGATGAGAGCGGTAATCTAAAAGGCGGCTTTCGCAACCGACTTGTTCCGAGTTGCGGGCTGGGCGAAACCCCGTGGCAGTATGCGCTACAGAACTCACCTTAGGGAACCAATGAGTTAGGCCACTGCTGGTACAGTTTTGGTGACACCTGCGATTTCATGGAGGCCATTGATTCAACCAACCTTTACGGCAGCATGAATTGGCATTATAACAAGGATCTCACTTTCAATGCCCAGACCCAATTTGCCTAAATTGGAATTCTTCGCTACCAATGCATCAAAAAATAGGCAGTCATAGCTTGGTGTCAACTGATCATAGAATCGGGAACTATTGTTCGGAAGTTGCTGTATGCTGAAATTTTTCAGATGCATGTCATCATTACCGATAACATAAGCTATTATAACCCGCCGCACAAATTCCAATAATAAAGCTTGATTACCATTAGTGATTTCGCTTATGAGTCTCCCAGCTTCTTCATAGGTCTTGTCGTATTTGCAGTTAATCGATAGATCAAAACACTGGATGAGATCTTCCTTATGAAGCTTCAATCCGTCCTCTGTCCTATCAAAACCATTAGTGATGTAGACCAGTTCACCACTCTCAAACATCACTAGCCCACATTGCGCGGTTTCAATTCGCATCAGTCGAATTACTTCAATGGTAGCATGTTCATTTTATACTGCATTAGGGTGGCCTTCGGGGCTCGGTTTGAGAATACACTGACCATTTTCATGTGTTGAAAAAAGTTCCTTTTTTGTGTTGATTTTCAAAGATAATTTCTCATGTAGTCGTGAAATGTATATTCTTAAGGCATGTTGTCGGCTATTTTGAAAAACTCAAAACGAGGGAAGACAGATTTGGTTTAACTTTGTTGCTGCCAAAGGGTATTCTGAATTCAGTATCATCATACCCTTGGATGATCTCGTCGCCAGTCAGCTTTTCAGGCTTATTCAGCAGTAGTCAGTATTGATAATCATTAATCATATGGAATGACAGTAACTTAATTGACTATGTCACGCCAGTTGTTGAGCAAAAGACCAAAGTGACCAGACTCATCTGTTTTTAGCAGCTGAGACTGCAGTTTATTAAGCCAGCCTTCTGCGATTAGATCAAAAAATCCAGGCAGATTGTTATTTAAATGATGGTTCCTTTAAGGGAAGGTTATATTCAATAGGAGTTACATTATCTAGATATTTTATCATAGGTAAACTCATAACCAGCAGCAGTTTCAACGAGTATTCCAGCTAATTTTTTTTATAGAAACTATTGCATTGCGCTGTTTTGTTATCATTGTTATACCTGAAAAAAATTAACCAAATGCCCAGATATATCTGCCTCAGCTATATAGCCGATCAACCGAATAATCTTGTTCATTCTTCGAAGTATTTTATCCATCTGACTAATAGATTAAAATTTTAATTTTGATCTGTCTTTTCAATATACTTCAGTTTCCTCTCTTCAGCAAAATACTCATCATATTGGTAGCGAATAATTCTGAGTACGTTCTGTAAATCATTAAATCTGACGATATTGAACAGTCAAATCTCAGTATCAAATCCAAAGGCATGGCAAAAACTTTGTGGGACAGTTCCATGGTTACCAGCTAATCCCTTCAGGAGTGACCAATACAAGCCCGAGGCCGATCTGGATTCGGATCCTTCTTCCATGCAGTTCTGATAGCAACAAAGGTTATTTTCACCAGCTAATCTGGAATAAGCTTTTAATCTTTCCACTGTTACTCGACCGCAGACTGGTGCATTCATATTTCGACAAATATGCCTAAAAACATCCTTCTCGGCTAACTTCTTACCCCTTATGCCGGTCTGAATGTCAGAAATTGATACCACATCACACGCTTAACCCGACTGGAAACGTCATGTCACAGTTTAAATGGCAACTTGAATATATCTTCAGGATAATTTACATTACAAAAATTGGATAAAGATGAGGTAAAGTTGGTGGAATTCTCAGAATATTGCAAGTGTGCAGGTGACCAAATTCCAATAGGTTTGAGGGCAGTTGACTTTAGGCACTACCTTTCTATAAAAACTGGTTTTAATTATCTTTGCTGTATTTGTAAGTATTCAGAGCTAAATTTCCATATCGTCCTATACCTATCAAGCCAGTGATACCTTTTTACTGTCTAGTAGCACATTCCGTTGATTATAATGGCTATGAGAAGCCTCAGCCTTCAGCACTCGAACCGGGTAATTATCAAACCTGCCTTGATTTGTTTCTTTTTCGGTCTGACTTCACTACCGAACCTGGTTCTTGCGCAGGAATTACTGATAGAATTTTCTGCGGTGTCCAGTTCCCAACTTAATGCTCCAGCTTTTGCTGATGTAAGCCAGCCAATTGCTGTATATCCGCAGCTTCTCGATAATATCCGTCCCGGTGATGAGTTTTTGGTCCAAATAGGTTCGAATGAGACTGCCACTGTTTTTCTTGATGAAAAGATCACCTACATAAACGGGGACCTGGGCATCATTGCTCGGGGCAGGGATCCCAATGCTGACCTGCGGTTTACTCTTACTTTTGGTTCAGTCAGCTTGTTTGGTTCTATTAGCCAGGACGACCAACTCTGGCAATTGATTGCAACTGAGGAACAGATGGCCAATGGTGAAGATGGGTTTCTCGGCTGGGTCTATCATCCAAAGCCATTGATGTACTCGTCCTCAGGTATTGTAAACGACTACTTCATCCCGCCACTGCCTTCACCGCAGGAGCGTTCTGCCGCCAAAGGAGTTGACTCACCTGAGTTGCCGCTGAGGTTAATAATACCTAATGAGCCACCCTCCATTGACGCTGTAAGCAATGAAGGTATCAATGGGAATAATTTTGAGGTACATCAGTCATTTAATTCCTATGCCATTGTAGGTGGTGAGGTGGCGGCAGCTGTGGTCACACTGACCAACAGTAGTGATGAATTACATACGGATCTTTTCCTTGAAGTTTACTTTGTGCTGGAAGACAGCATGCTGGAATCAGCAGACAGCAACTGTTCTGAACAACTCAGCCTCACTTTGCAAAAAGTATTGCGCTGTGAGTTAGGCAATTTTGCCCCCGGTGAGCAGAAACAGCTGCGTTTTTCGGTGCGGACTCGCCCAGATGGAGACAATACATTGCTGAGTACCATATTGATTGGTCAGATCAGGAACGATGTTCGAATCAACATTGTGAAAGATGTCTCCACAGATTCTGATCAAGATGGTATTAGTGACTTTAATGAAAGATTAGGCGGGACTGATCCAGCTGATTCGGGTTCTGTGGATTACTCAAACACGGTTATTGATGTACTGGCACTTTATACCGGTGGTGCCGAAGCAGCTTATCCCATGGGGGTACGGACCCGTATCAATCAACTATTTTCTGTTGCAAACCAGATTTATCGTGACAGTGGTGTGGCCATTTCCCTACGTCCAGTGCATCACCGGCGCATTGAATATAGTGATAGTAATGATTTTGATACCGCACTGGATCATTTGATGAATCAGTCACATCCGGCTTTTTCGACGGTTGAAGAGCTGCGCAATGAATTTGGGGCAGATTTGGTCGCTCTGTTTCGTCCGATGGAGAGCAGTGGCGCGCGCTGCGGTCTTGCACCAGTTGGTGGATTTCGTACCAATGGATATTTTGATGAAGCTGCTCAGAGACAAACAATCTACTCAGCCATAGCCATTGACTGCCCGATTGATATTTCGCTGGCACATGAACTGGGCCATAACATGGGTTTAACCCATTCTCATCTACAGGATGGTTATGGTGGCACCTTCAACTTTGCCACAGGTTACGGAGTTGTCGGACAATTTGTCACCGTTATGGCCTTTCCTGGTGTGTTCAATGCGCCCAACCGGGTACCAAGATTTTCCAATCCTGATTCTTTATGTCTGGGATTTCCATGCGGAGTTAGTGCCGATATGGCACTGGGTGCAGATGCCGTGCAAACACTTAATCTGGTCAGACAGCAAATTGCCAGCTATCGGCGAACCACCTTGCCGACTTTGCCCTCAGTCTCAGTGGCTTCACTGAGTGGCATCACTAGTGCCATGATCTCGATTGCGGCCAGCAAGGACTCCGGCTTCAGCTTTAGTAATCATTTTTCACCGGAAGACAGGGTGGATCTTTCTGCCATTCTCTCCATAGATGATCGCCATGTAGGCAGTATGGGCAGTATTCATGTTCTGATTGGAGAGAATGGCGGCAGTAGCCTGTTTCAGTTAACTTCTTTGGGTGAGCTGGTTCTATGGGATAACGACATTGATTCGCTGATTCCACTGAGTGGTTTTCGGATATTGAAAGGAGAGGAGCGATTGTCACTGCTCAATGGCTTTTCCTTTGGTGAGGAACTGGTCGGAATAAATCTGGTGATATACATTGCCTACTGGGTCCCGGCATTCGATGATGTTGTCTATACAGATAACCCTTTGATCTTGAGTATCGTTAGTGCAGGCTAGTGAGCATGGTGGTAGGGGCTTTGAAAAAAGGGTCAAACGAGGTACTAGCTGAAAGTCCTGATCGTATTGAGGGCTTTGATTCTGGACTGTGATCCGAACCCGACAATGAAAAAATCATATTGAGATGCTCCAGAATTCTATTTTTGCACCTCGTCTATGCCGGGTTCTGACCCTCTATTTTCGGGTTATTTAGCCATTTTTCACCATTTCACCATCTTGACAGTACTGCATTTCAGGAATGGCTGTATTCGCAGGGATTGGCAAAATGAGTGTCGCGTGTAAAGTAATGGCAGCTGGTACACATGGTACAATAGTCTCCAAAACTGAAGATAGAGTTAACCCTTTACTCGTATCACAATCGCAGTATGACTGCATGAAGGATACCATGGGAAAGTTTTCAACAGTGGCTATCGTTGGCCGATCAGACCATGCGGGTGTAGTGGAGACGGTCAGTAAGTTATCCCACTTTCTTGCCGATCGCGGTCTGGAGGTTGTCATTGACGAGATCACGGCAAGATTGCTGGAGAGTGATAAGCTCCGGATCTATCCTCGAGCTGAAATCTCCGCCCACTGCGATTTGGTCATTGTGGTGGGAGGCGATGGCAGCATGTTGGGCATGGCCAAGTACATAGCGTCGGAGGAAATTCCGGTAATCGGTATTAACCGGGGAAGGCTGGGGTTTCTTACCGATGTTCTGCCGGATGAGATTGAAGAGACTCTTGCACAAGTGCTGGATGGTGAATATACGGTAGAAAAGCGATTTCTTCTCGATGTTCACTTGCGGAGAGAAGGGCAGTTACTGGCAGTTGGATCGGCACTCAACGAGGTGCTACTGCACCCGGGTCAGACTGCGCACATGATCGAATTTGAGTTGTTTGTAGATGGTCGATTTGTCAACAGTCAAGAGTCTGATGGGTTGATAATGGCGACACCGACTGGTTCGACCGCTTATGCATTGTCGGCCGGGGGTCCCATCATGCACCCGAGTCTAAATGCCATTGTGCTGGTGCCCATGTATCCCCATTCCCTGAGCAGTCGCCCACTAGTGATCGACGGAGATAGCGAAATCCGTCTAATAGTCTCTGCCAGGGAATCACTGCAACCTCAACTCAGCTGTGATGGCGAGGGCAAGCACCATGTCACATCCGGGGACGAGCTTCTGGTGAAAAAAAAGCCGCTCGCACTAAAGCTGATTCACCCCCAGAAGCACAGTTTCTATCAGGCTTGCCGCAGCAAGCTTGGCTGGGGCAGTCGACTGGTGAATGTTGATGATTAAGGCTACTACTGTAGATATCAATGTCAATCTTAAGGCATTCAGCCAACAACTATATTGCCAAGGCTTGATGCACCGGATCAGTGAGGAATCCGGGCAACAGGTTCTCTATGCCAGTAATGAAAATGAAGCGATAAAGTTGCGTCAGGCCCTCCGGGAGTGGATGCAACAGCCTGTCGATGTAAGGTCTGCCGAAAATACTCTCACCCTACAGAATCCCCGTCCGTCTGCGATGCCTTATAGTGGCAACTGGGCAAGACGATTTTATTGGACAATGCTTGCCAGTCCAGTGACTTGGCTGTTGATAATGGTCAGTTTACTAGTGGCAGCCATCTCCGGTCTGGGGGCCAACCTGCGTCCGGTACAGGATCTGTTCTATCCATTGCTACCCACAAGCGGTTTGCTCCCGCTACTGACCGGAATTGACGGAATCGGTAATTGGCTCAGAACCCTCACGCCAATGTTTCTGCATTTTGGCGAGCTGCATCTTGTATTCAACATGCTCTGGCTATGGTTTTTCGGTCAACAGCTGGAAGCCCGGCAGTCAAAATCCTTGTTTCTGTTACTGGTTCTGCTCACCGCCTTTGTCAGCAACTCGGCTCAGTATATGGTTCAGGGTTCCAATAATTTTGGAGGGATGTCTGGTGTAGTCTATGGTCTGGTAGGATATGCTTGGATCATTCATTTTTTTATGCCACAAAGTCGACTGATGATAACCAATAGCATGTTTAGCGTGTTTATAATTGCTCTGGTGGCCATGGAAATACTGGCCTCCTCATGGATTGCTACCACTGCCCATGCTATGGGTTTGTTGACCGGTCTGGTTTTTGGACTTTTAAAGGTGCTTGTCTACCGTCTGGTACCGGGCAGAGTATCGAACAGGCAACACTCTGGTGGCAGGGAATAGCGAGGGTGATTTCGTTATGAAGGAGAAGACAGAAGCTAACATACAAATCGAGTCTCCGCAGGCAATGGATGAATTGCTGGCTACACTTACTCCGGAAATTCATGAGAATCTGAAACGAGCTGTGGCTCTGGGGCGCTGGCCTAATGGCAACAAACTAAGTAGCGAGCAGGTTCAGCAATGTATGCAGCTGGTGATTTTGTATGAAGCTAAGTGGTTGCCCGAGGATCAGCGAACTGGTGCGCCACTGCGCAATTGCAAAGGATTGTGATGAATACAAAGGCCAGAGGAATTGTGCGCAAAATGGTGACTCGGCTGGAACAGCCGGTGACCTATCAGTTGCGGCTTGGTGAGAACCGGGTGACAATGAACCCGTTGCTGGAACAGTCTGTTGTTTTGGAGTATAGCGGAAATATATTTTGTATAAACTGCGGTCGTAAAACCGATAAAAGTTTTAATCAAGGGTACTGTTATCCCTGTTTCCGGCGTTTGGCCCGTTGTGATTCCTGTATCTTGCATCCAGAGCAATGTCATTTTGACCAAGGCACCTGCAGGGAGCCGGTTTGGGGCGAGAGGCACTGCCTGCAGGATCATATAATCTACTTGGCAAACACTTCTGCCCTGAAAGTGGGTATTACCCGAGCTTCCCAGGTGCCGACACGCTGGATTGATCAGGGAGCCACTCAGGCTCTGGCCATTATCCGAGTGCGTAACAGGCTGCAGTCTGGCGTGCTGGAAGTCATGTTCAAACGCCATGTAAGTGATAAGACCAACTGGCGTAACATGCTTAAAGGAGAGCCTGACAAGATTGATCTTATTACAGAAAGAGATAATTTAACTGAACTATGTTACGAGGAAATTGCCGATCTTAGGGAACAGTTTGATTTTTTTGCAATAAGCATGATCAAGGGTATTGATCCGGTCAACATTAGATATCCTGTAAAAGTTTATCCTGAGAAGATCACTTCGTTTAACTTTGACAAGAACTCGCGAATTGAGGGAATGTTGCTTGGAATCAAGGGGCAGTATCTTATTTTTGATAGTGGTGTGATTAACATCCGCCGATTCTCTGGCTATGAAGTAGAGTTACGCTGTTAGTGTTGTTCTGTCATCTGCGCAGGAGAGTGATAATAACTAGACATACAATACTCATATGCAGATTAGATGAATATATTGAAAAGAGCATGGAAGTGCAATGAAATTAGTCAGTCAGGCGAATAACTGAATAAACAACAAATGGCATGACAATGAGACAAATGGCACAGATATTTTAGGAAGTTTTGATGGTGGAAAGAATTTAGCGAAGTCATAAGCGAAGGTCATAAAAGTGAAAAATGAATATACGAAATTTATGGGCAGGTAAAATTCGGAACCCAGCAGAGACTAAAAATACAGGACATAGCAGTGAAGAATGCACAGGCAAGAACCACATACCTGAAGGATTACCAGCCTCCAGCCTTTACCATTGAGACAACAGATCTGAACCTTGATTTGTTTGAGGATCATGCCAAGGTTGTTGCGACACTGAGTTTTAGACGTAACCAGCATCCGGATGCACCGGCTAGTGATACGCTAATTCTAAGCGGATCACACCAGGTATTGGAGTCATTGGAACTTGAAGGACGCATATTGGATTCTGGAGATTATCTCCTTGGTGAGGAGTCACTTACCCTCCCGGCATTATCGAAACTTTTGGGGTACGATCCTGAGCAATTCAATCTGGTTTGCACTACCCGTATTGAGCCTCAGAATAATACTGCACTGGAAGGTTTGTATAAATCTAAGAAGATGTTTTGCACCCAATGTGAGGCAGAAGGTTTTCGACGTATTACTTATTATCTGGATCGACCGGATGTTATGTCCCGGTTCACTACCACCATTGTCGCCGACAGCACCAGGTATCCAGTACTGCTATCCAACGGTAATTGTGTGGCACAAGGCATATCGGAAGAAGACAGCACACGCCATTGGGTGAGATGGGAAGATCCATTTAGAAAGCCCAGCTATCTTTTTGCTGTGGTGGCTGGTGATTTAAAATCTCATGAGGATAATTTTATTACCAGTAGTGGTCGTAAAATAGACTTGCGTATCTTTGTAGAGGAGAAAGACCTGAACAAGGTTGACCATGCCATGGCCTCGCTGAAGAAAGCCATGCGCTGGGATGAGGAGAAATATGGACGAGAATATGATCTGGATATCTTCATGATTGTTGCTGTTGATGATTTCAATATGGGGGCAATGGAAAACAAGGGGCTGAATATCTTTAATACCTCTTGCGTGTTGGCAAATACCGCAACTACTACCGACGCCGCCTTTCAGCGAGTCGAGTCAGTGGTTGCCCATGAATACTTCCACAACTGGTCCGGCAATAGAGTCACCTGCCGGGACTGGTTCCAGTTGAGCCTGAAAGAGGGCTTTACTGTATTTCGGGATTCGGAATTTTCTGCCGATATGGGATCGCGCATGGTGAAACGGGTACAGGATGTAGCTTTTCTCAAAACCGTACAGTTTGCTGAAGATGCCGGCCCCATGGCACATTCAGTTCGACCTGGATCCTACATGGAGATATCCAACTTTTATACCGTGACCATTTACGAAAAGGGTGCCGAGGTGGTCAGAATGATGCATCTACTGCTTGGAGACGAGCTGTTTCGCAAGGGCACTGATATATATTTTGACAGCTATGATGGACAGGCTGTAACCATGGAGGATTTTGTGCGGGCAATGGAAGACGCCAGTGGTATCGATCTTGGTCAGTTTCGTCGCTGGTATGACCAAGCTGGAACACCAGTGCTAAACGTTGAAGGACATTATGAAGCTAACGAACGGCGTTTCACCCTTAAAGTCAAACAGCACTGTCCACCGACTCCGCAGCAGCCGAAAAAAGAACCCTTTCATATTCCTTTGCGAATGGGGTTGTTGGGGGAAGACGGCAAGGAATTAGCCCTGCACTTGCAAGGTGAGACTGTGGGTGCTGCACAGTTTGACCGGACCTTGTCGGTTACTGGGAGTGAACAGGAATTTGTATTCGAGGATATTGAGTCAAGACCAGTGCCATCACTTCTGCGTAATTTCAGCGCACCGATACGCTTGGTCCATGACTATACCGAGTCTGAACTGCAATTTCTGATGATCCATGACAGCGATGACTTCAATCGTTGGCATGCGGCTCAGGACTTAGCCATAAAAGTGATGAACAGATTGCAGGCCGATCGCAAAGCAAGCAGGCAACTTGAACTGAGTTCAAGTCTTCTTGCGGCCTTTGAAGGCGTGCTTTTGGCTGCCATGGAGGATGAGGCCCTGGACAAGGCAATGCTGGCACATCTTCTGAGTCTACCCACCGAGAGTATTTTAATTGAACAGGCGCAGGAAGCAGACATAGAGGGCATTCATATGGTCAGGGAGTATGTAGCCAACACCTTGGCATCTAAGAATGAAGCAAAGTTTGCGGCATTGTTTGAATCTAACCAATTCAATGGACCATTTAGCATTGCAGCTGAAGCGATCGCATGCAGATCCTTGAAGAACTGTGCCTTGGCTTATCTGATGCGGACTGGAAAGGTAAAGTGGCTGGATGTCTGTCAGCAGCAGTATGATTCGGCGACTAACATGACGGATCAGCTTGCGGCTCTACGATTGCTGGCTCATAGCAACACACCTTCGGGCAGAGACGCTGGCAGGGAGGCACTAGCGAAATTTTATCAGCAGTGGAATCATGAGGCATTGGTAGTGGACCAATGGTTAGGGGTCCAGGCCTCAGACCCAGATCCGGGAACTCAAACGCAGGTGAAAGTTCTAATGAAGCATCCGGCCTTTTCGCTAAAAAATCCCAATAAGGTCAGGGCACTCATCGGGACATTTTGTGGCCAGAACCATGTTAATTTTCATTATCGGGATGGCGAGGGATATGAGTTTCTGGCCGACAGAGTGATTGAACTTGATCAGTTAAATCCTCAGGTTGCTGCCCGCCTGATTACACCGCTAACACGCTGGGAAAAGTACGATACCCAACGGCAGGCATTGATACAGGCACAACTGCTTCGTATTAAGTCAGTTCCAGGTTTATCCAGAGATGTTTTCGAAGTGGTTGAGAAGAGTACAGTTCATTTTCCTGCATCCACATAAGCATTGGAAATGGAATTACTGCACTTAAGTGCATAAACACATTTTCTGATGGCTAGCTGATCATTGGCGGAATGAATTCAATACTGCAGCCTCACATTCACTGCTTTCAAGGTGAGTTGGCCAAAAGTTGATTTGCAGAATTGCTTTGAAAGACGGAGAAATAGCCATTGGGAATGCAATCTGTGGAGCAAAAACCAGTGTAACTCATCACTGAAAGAAATTGCTACTCGCATGATGTCTCTATTTGCCTGCGGCTTTTTTATGAGTTGCAATTTTTATCAGTTGCAATATTGGATGTGAAAACAAATTTGTATAAATCTTACCCAAAATTACAGAGTGATAGATCACTTGTGCAACCTTTATGTGAAGGAGAATTTGCTTTCTAAATACTCGCCATATCCATATGTTAGATTCTATTTTGCCTATGCTCTACATTTTCTGTTCGAAAGGAACATTTAGCCGTAGTTTTCGGATACAGAAAAGAATATTTTTGTGGTATCGTATGATTGCGGATTAGGCAACTTCCTGTACATTAATCAATGGAATCTGTTGCGCCCGTTCTGCCGCTTCCATGAATGATGCGATTTCATTGAAATTCAGGTAGCGATATATATCTTCAGCCATGGTATTGATATTGCTCATGTACTGCATGTATTCGCTCATGGTGGGTATTCTGCCCAGGGCTGAACTTACAGCTGCCAGCTCAGACGAGGCAAGGAATACATTCGCTCCCTGACCAAGACGGTTGGGAAAATTTCGGGTTGAAGTGGAGACCACGGTGGAATTCGGTGCTACTCGGGCCTGATTGCCCATGCACAGCGAACAGCCGGGCATTTCGGTCCTGGCACCAGAGACACCAAAAACATTATAAATGCCTTCCTCGGTCAGCTGATGCTCATCCATCTTCGTGGGTGGGGCGATCCAGAGTCTGGTGGGTAATCCCCCCTGCACCTGCTTCAGGACTTCACTGGCGGCCCGGAAATGACCAATATTGGTCATACAGGAACCTATAAACACCTCATCAATTGCAGTGTCCTGAACCTCGGAAAGAGGCTTGATGTCGTCAGGATCATTGGGGCAGGCTAGTAATGGCTCGGTGATCTCATTAAGATTGATTTCAAGAATCTTGTGATACTGCGCATCGGGATCAGGTGCAAGTAATTGCGGATCTGCCAGCCAATTTTCCATGGCACGAGCGCGTCGCTCCAAAGTGCGAGCATCTTGGTAGCCATTGTCAATCATCCAGCGCAGCAGGGTAATGTTGGATTTGAAATACTCAATGATGGGTTCCGAATCAAGACGTATGGTGCAGCCACCAGCAGACCGCTCCGCTGAGGCATCGGAAATCTCAAAAGCCTGTTCAACCTTGAGTTTCGGCAGACCCTCAATTTCGAGGATGCGTCCTGAAAAGATATTTTTCTTGCCTTTTTTCTCCACCGTGAGATCCCCAGACTGCAGAGCGGCATAGGGAATGGCATTGACTAGGTCTCGAAGAGTGATTCCGGGCTGCATCTCACCGATGAAACGCACTAGTACTGATTCCGGCATGTCCAATGGCATAACCCCAGTAGCTGCAGCAAAGGCCACAAGGCCGGAGCCGGCTGGAAACGAAATGCCGATGGGGAAGCGGGTATGGGAATCACCCCCTGTACCCACGGTGTCAGGTAGCAGCATGCGGTTCAGCCAGGAATGGATAATGCCATCGCCAGGACGTAGCGAGACCCCGCCCCGAGTCTGGATAAAGTCCGGCAGGCTGTGCTGAGTTTCAATATCCACTGGTTTGGGATAGGCCGCTGTATGGCAGAAAGACTGCATCACCAGATCAGTTGAGAAGCCTAGGCAGGCTAGATCCTTCAATTCATCCCTGGTCATTGGGCCAGTGGTATCTTGGCTGCCGACGGTGGTCATTTTGGGTTCACAATAACTGCCCGGGCGGACCCCTGTCACACCGCAGGCTCGTCCGACCATTTTCTGTGCCAATGTGTAACCCTTACCAGAATCCTCACCAACAACTGGTGAGCGGAACAGTTTGGAAGGTCCCAAGCCCAGATGATCCCTGGCTCGTTGGGTCAGACCGCGACCAATAATTAAGGGAATACGACCGCCAGCGCGCACCTCATCCAGCAAAACCTCGGTCTTTAGTGAGAACTCAGCAATAATCTGGTGGCTGCCATGACGGGTTATGTGTCCGTTGTAGACATGTATATCAATGATATCACCAGTGTTGAGCTGTTCTACATCACACTCAAAGGGCAGGGCACCAGCATCTTCCATGGTATTGAAGAAGATTGGGGCAATCTTGCCACCTATGCATATGCCACCATTGCGCTTGTTGGGGATATACGGAATATCGTTGCCAGTGTGCCACAACACAGAGTTAGTGGCTGATTTTCGAGAAGATCCCGTACCCATGACATCGCCCACCAGTGCCACAGGATGGCCCTGGTCTTTGAGTTTGGCTATCTGGGCTACGGCATCGGTAACCCCTTCCCGTGGATTCTTATACATGGCTTTGGCATGGAGTGGAATATCCGGTCTGGACCAGGCATCTTGGGCAGGCGACAGGTCATCTGTATTGGTTTCTCCGGGCACTTTGAATACTGACACTGTGAGTTTTTGAGGTAGTCCCTCTCTAGCCGTGAACCATATACCTTCAGCCCAGTTTTCCAATACCTGTCGGGCATAGATATTGCCCTGTTCAGCCTTTTCTGCCACGTCGTAGAATGCATCAAACATGAGCAAGGTTCTGGAAAGCTGGCTGGCCGCCACTGCACCAAGTCCATCATCTTCAAGCATCGTCACAAGAGTAGCGATGTTGTATCCACCGAGCATAGTGCCCAGTAATTCCACGGCATGTTTGCGATCAATCAGGGGCGAGGTTACATCACCGCAGGCAAGGGCAGACAGGAATCCAGCCTTGACATAAGCTGCCTCGTCAACACCAGGTGGGATGCGATTGGAAATCAGATCCAGCAGAAAAGCTTCCTCGCCATCGGGAGGTGTCTTGATTAATTCGACTAGCTCTACGACTTGCCCGGCAGTCAGCGGCTTGGGTACGATGCCTTCTGAGGCACGGTCGGCGACATGTTTCCTGTAGTTTTCTAACACTTTTATACCCTCATGTGCTCTCTAATGCGATTGTTTTTCAAGCCCTCCGTCTTCCAGTGGGCTTTTATTGGAGGATCATACTGACCCAAGAACTTTGCCGGAAATACGTTTCTGCTCACTGATAGAGGATCAAGGGTCACACTTAATAGAGCGGAACAATCAAAACTCGTTGAAGTAATATAGCCTTCATTCTATCGACACACGGCGGCAGGAAAATCGGGGTCGAATATACAGATTTCTTACTGGGATAATGCTTATCGAAATCCTGGCCAAGCTTTTGAGGACAAATCGGGTATGAGTCGATGCACAAGCAATCTCGGGAACCCGTCAACAGATTATGCAATCTATTTTCTCTCCGAGTTGATGCACTGTAGTCAGATCCTACATCATTTGCATAATCTCAATGATATTGTATTGTTTATGTAGCGAAAAATCCAGTGAGTGAGAATGCAGACGGGAAAAGCAGTGGTCGATGAAACCGATGGTGCCAGCATCAGACTCCAAACTCTATGGGTAATCAATCTTACAGCCTCGGGCCATAAGCGACTGGCTTTGCTGCGTTCTTGAAAATTGGAAACTTTGCTGAGATTAAAGTCTACTACTGATTTTTAGAGGAAGCTTTTGGGCTTCAGCTACCAGATAGGGATTTATGGATTTGAGTATCAAAACGCCATGTATAGGAGTCTGTTCAACGACCTCCCTCGGTGATGCAGTTTGTCGAGGCTGTAAGCGCTACGCGTTTGAGGTGATCCACTGGAATAGCTATGCCCCTGAGGCAAAGGCCTCGGTGTTGAATCGCATCGAAAAGCTGGTAACCCAGATCTTGGAGAACAAACTGCAAATTTTTTCCGAGACTGACTTAATGAGAGGTCTGGAGCAAGCTAGGGTCCCCTTTGACCAGAACCTTTCCCCTTGGTGTTGGCTGCACAATCTGCTGCGAAAGCATCATGAGCAGATTACCGATCTTAATGAGTATGGTGCTTGCGTTCTGCCCAAATTCAGTCATTTAACCCTGGCCCAGTTGAGCGGGCAGATCGAAAAGGAATTACTAGTCCTCTGCGAAGCTCACTTAGATCGATATTACAAGCTACCGTCAGATCCGTGTAACGGAGGAACAGGTTAATCATTCCGCTAAGGTTTATCCCCGATTCACAGCCGAAAATTATGTAAACTGAGATTTCCTTCAGCCAATCTCGCATACCAGCCAGCCTTATCCCAGTCACCCAGCACTAGCCGAGTAGCCTTGTTTTGTCCTGCTATAGGCGGGTCGAGCTCTATGTTATGAAATGCTGGTCGGTGTGTGTGCCCATGAATAAGAGAGTTTAGTTGCTGCGAACGCAATAACTCAATAACAGAATCGGAATTGACGTCCATGATGGCCATGGACTTGTCGGCGATTGCAACCTGGCTTTCCTGTCGGGCCTGCCTGGCAAAATCCCGGCGGGCGGTCAGCGATTGAGTCAGAAAATCCTTTTGCCAGTGGGGATCGCGGACCATGCTTCGGAACTGTTGGTACTCTGTATCATCAGTACAGAGGCTGTCGCCATGCACCAGGAGATATGTACAAGTGTCTGTTTCTAGACGGTATGGTTCTCTAATGAGACGGACACCGCCACACTCTTGGGCATAGGTTTCACCAATGAGGAAATCCCGGTTCCCATGCATTAGATATAGTTGGGTGCCTAGTTTGGCGAATTTTTCCAGTGCAGCGGCAACTTGCCGGGTCAGGGTGGTTGACTCATCATCACCGATCCACACCTCGAACAGATCGCCGAGAATGAACAGCGAATGACAGCACCCGGCGTGCTGTTCCAGGAAGCGAAGCAGGGCAGCCGTGATGTCCGGGCGTGATTCTTCCAGATGCAGGTCGGAAATAAACAGTATCGGTTCAGTCAATCGACATACGCCTTGCTAGTCCGCTCTATCTTATATTTTCAGTCAACTTTTGACCTATTGGGTTCGAACACTTCCGTGTTCCTGATGATAATATCCAGTATTGGAACATCTCTGTGACCACCTCGGGTAGTGGTTGCGCGTTTATGGAGTATACTGACTAGGTCCATGCCGTAGACGATTTCACCAAATACAGCATACCCCCAGCCCTCAGGACTTTCATTTCGGTGATCCAGAGACAAGTTGTCCTTTACATTGATAAAAAACTGGGATGTGGCGGAATGGGGATCTGAGGTTCGGGCCATGGCTACTGAGCCAACCACATTGGAGAGACCATTATTGGCCTCATTCTTTATGGGCTTGCCAGTTTTCTTTTGGGCAAGGTTCACATCAAAGCCACCACCCTGAATCATGAAGTCCTTGATAACCCGGTGAAAGATAGTGCCATTGTAGAAGCCGTCTTTTGCATAACTAAGAAAGTTTGCGGCAGATATCGGGGCGCGTTCGGAATCAAGTCCCACGGTGATTCTGCCGTGATTAGTGTGAAGGTAGACTAAAATAGGGTCTCGGGGATAGATGCTCATAACGGGATTCCAATTTTAGAGTTTGAGAGCTAGCAGGTTGAAGAGTGGTTTCAAATAGGGCGCAAAGTCGAGTTTACCGTTTACAGTGCCTCATTGTGCGATGGAGGTAATGAACACTTTCCCCTATAATATCGCTTTTTAACAGGTTTGGAAAAGACCAAGGCTAATTCCGAAAAACCCTGAGTGTTTCTATTTGCATGAGTGCATTGCCATCTGCAAATTTGGTTTTTGGCAAAGGTCACCTATACCAAGACTCAATAGGTATTTACTATATCCTAAAATGCAACAGGAAATCTGAATTAAAGCAGGCGGGGCAAAATTAGCACTCCCCGACCTGCATCGGCATGACTCTTGCTGGCATTAAATGTCCAAGTAATCTTGGCCAATTGATTAATGACTTAATTCTGAGATCCATTTTTAGCCGGGTTGAAACGCCATTAGCATCCTGATCAAAATGTAGTCAGTCAATGCTCTGGTCAATGACATGTACCCTCAGCAGTAATCATCCATATACCTAGACAACAATGACAGAATCAAACTCAGCAGGCTCGAGCCTGCGGACAGTTTCAACCCCCTCCAACTACATTCGCACTATGATTGCCCGGGATCAGTCCAATGGCAAATATGGTGGAAGGGTTCATACGCGCTTTCCTCCTGAGCCCAATGGCTATCTGCATATTGGCCATGCAAAGTCTATCTGCCTAAATTTTACGCTGGCAGCCGAGAATGGCGGCTTTTGCAATTTGCGGTTTGATGACACCAATCCTACCAAAGAGAGTCAAGAATACGTTGATGCCATCAAGGATAATATTCGCTGGCTGGGATTCAATTGGCATGGGGAAGTGCGGTATTCCTCTGCGTATTTTAATGAGCTCTACTCTTTCGCAATTCAGCTTGTTGAAAAAGAGTTGGCCTATGTGTGCAGCCTCAATGCGGAGCAAGCCAGGGAATATCGGGGTACATTGACCGAACCCGGTAGGGACAGCCCAGACCGGAATCGGCCAAAGAATGAAAGCCTGAATCTGTTGGCCAGGATGAAAGCCGGAGAGTTTGCGGATGGAACTTACACTTTGCGTGCATGCATTGACATGGCTTCACCCAATATCAATATGAGGGACCCGGTACTGTACCGCATTCGACACTTTGCCCATCACCAGACCGGCAACAAATGGTGCATCTATCCCACCTACGATTACACACATTGTATATCGGATGCGCTGGAGGGAATAACCCACTCGTTGTGTACCCTGGAATTTGAGGATCATCGTCCGCTATACAACTGGATTCTGGGGCAACTTGATCTGGAGAAATTACAGTTGGCAAGCGATCTTGCCGGTTCCTCCAGCCAGTATGTGCTGCCTGAACAAACCGAGTTTGCGAAGCTGAAACTAAATTACACCATGATGGGTAAACGTAATCTCAAGGCAATGGTGGATTCCGGCACGGTTGACGGCTGGGATGACCCGCGCATGCCTACATTGGCTGGATTGAGGCGCAGAGGCGTCACACCCGCTGCCATAAGACATTTTTGCGAAAGCATAGGTGTCAGCCGTAGCGAGTCTGTGGTGGATTTGGGAATGCTGGAGCATGCGATCCGCGAGGACTTAGACCGAAATGCGCCTCGCGCTATGTGTGTCCTAAATCCGCTGCCAGTGCTGGTTACCAATATGGAAGAGGGTCAGGTCCAACATTTAAGCATGGCAAATCATCCAAAGAATGAAAACATGGGACGAAGACAGGTACCTTTTGATCGTAAACTGGTTATTGATCGGGCTGATTTTGCAGAGGAACCGCCTCCTGGTTTCAAGCGGTTGGTGCCTGGAGGAGAGGTTCGTCTACGAGGTGCTTATGTGATTCGCTGCGATAAGGTTGAGAAAGATGCTTCAGGTAATATAACTCGACTGCTTTGCTCGGCAGATTTCGGAACCTTGGGACAACGTCCGCAAGGTCGAAAGGTGAAGGGGGTGATTCACTGGGTTTCAAGCGGTCATGGTATTTCCTCGACCGTGCGTCTATATGACCGACTGTTCACAGTTGAAAATCCGGAGTCTAGTGAAATTGAAGATTTCCGCAAGGTATTGAACCCTCATTCTTTACAGGTGATTGAGAATGCCCTAGTGGAGCCTTCAGTGATGAAAGAGCAGAGGAGAATATGTTTTCAGTTTGAGCGCGAAGGGTATTTTTGTCTGGATCAGCTGGATTCTACCACTGAGAGGCCAGTTTTCAATCGTACCATTACTCTAAGAGATTCCTGGTCTGGCTAACTGGGCAAGATATTCCAGTAATGCAATGATCTCGACGTTCGGATTCTTGTCACTGTGTGTCGAGTGTGTAGTGAACCCTTGGTTTGCCGATAGAGAAGCTTTTTAGGCCTTGGTTGTCGATCGTAGTACGCCAACACACTAATGTTTCCAAAAAACGATAAAGCCAGTGAATCAACAGAGCAGGATACCAATCCGCATAACAAGGAATCAATGCCAGTATGAAAATCTACAATACCCTCACCCAGCGCAAGGAAGATTTTTCGCCCCTTGAGTCGGGCAAGGTCAGGATTTATGTTTGCGGGATAACTGTTTATGACTATTGCCACCTCGGTCATGCCAGAATGCTTCTCGCATTCGATGTGGTGGTGCGATATCTACGGGCCAGAGGGTATGAGGTAACCTATGTTCGCAATATCACTGATATTGACGACAAGATACTGGCACGGGCTGAAGCCAACGGAGAATTATTTACCGAAGTTACATCCAGATTTATTGAGGAGATGCACAAGGATGAACTGGCCCTTTCCATTCAAAGGCCTGATTATGAGCCGCGAGCTACTCAGTATATTGAGCCCATAATATCCATGATCCAGACCCTAATTGAAAAAGACTGCGCCTATAAGGCTGACAATGGTGATGTTTACTATGCGGTGATGCAATTTGAGGAGTATGGCAAACTGTCGAAAAAGCATCTTGAGGAACTGCTCGAAGGTGCTCGCATTGAAGTAGGCGAATTGAAGCGTGATCCCAGAGATTTTGTGTTATGGAAGTCCTCTCCAGACGGAGGAGTAGGTTGGGATTCGCCATGGGGCTATGGCCGCCCGGGCTGGCATATTGAATGCTCTGCCATGGCTACCTGTGTCTTGGGCAAAACTTTTGATATCCATGGCGGTGGCTCTGATTTGATGTTTCCGCATCATGAAAACGAGATTGCCCAGTCGGAAGCAGCTAATGGGTGTGTGTTTGCTAATTTATGGATGCACAATGGTCCACTGCGGGTAGATGATGAAAAGATGGCTAAGTCACTTGGCAATTTTTTTACCATCAGGGAAGTGCTGAACCGGCACCATCCCGAAGTTATTCGACATCTGTTGGTAGCCAGTCATTATCGGAGCCCCATTAACTATTCTGAGCAAGGGTTGCAACAGTCGGTTAGGGCTATGGAGCGACTTTATCTCTGCTTGAAGAATCTGGATTTAGCCAACGCTAAAACCCTGACCAATAGTGCCTTTGAAAAAGCTTTCATGACAGCCATGGATGATGATTTTAATACGCCGGTCGCGTTTGGTGTGTTGTTTGATATTGTCAGTGAAATAAACCGTATCCGCAAACAGAATGTTGACCGTGCAAACCAGCTGGGGGCACTACTGGTCAGATTGGGAGATACACTCGGGGTGCTGCAGGGTAAGCCCGAGGATTTTCTAAAGCGGCAGGGAGATGAGTCAGTCAATACTGCTGAGATTGACCGGCTCGTGGCCGCTAGAGATCTGGCTCGTGCAAGTAAGGATTGGGTCAGGGCGGATGAAATACGCGTCCGCCTGTCAGAAATGAATGTTGCTTTAGAGGACAGTCCAAGCGGCAGTACCTGGCGGATACAGAGCTAACGCTCAGTGATATTATGAGTTGTAGGATTCACTCAGTCAGGAGATATATCGCTAGTGCCAAGTCAATGGGTATTTGCCGCATAGATGGAATTATTCACACTTTCTTATTACAAAGACAGCCAGTCAAACCGTAATGTGTTCATTCGTCATTTTTTGATTGACTAAACACTAGTTTAGGCTCATCTGGTAATGAACAATTCTATTTCATTGACCTAACAGATTGACATGCTTGAAACACGCTCGCATTAGTTAGAGGCATTTGCGCTGTGGCTAAAAAAGGACTAATTCCCTCCAACTTGTATTCAATTTCCCACTTCCGCAATACAATCAGTCATAATTTGGTTTCTGTATCCCACCTGAAGATAATTTTTGGGCATTTTGGCTTGGGGTGGAATTTCATCAAAAACAAAGAATATGCCGAAAAGCAGGCAATAATGACCATTTTTTGGGGTAAAGTTTTTTTGAGGATGCCCTTTGGCCCATATAAATCAAGGGTTTCAGAACAACGCAACTGCCTCAGTTATCACTTCTCTCTGAGTTCAGTGCTTGGGGCTTCGTGCAGCCATCATCAAGGTATTAGCTGTGTACTAACCCTGTAAAACATTTCATGAAGATTTGAACAAAATAATGCTTTTCAACGATAAAGTCATCGTCCGGCACATTGATTTAAGCCTGATCATCCCGAAATCTCATGCCGAGCCACTAGCGGCTTGGGCCAAGATGATTGGCAGCAAAAAAATCTTCAGCTTGAGAGAAACAGAGCTTCATAGCGAGTTCACGTCCAAAATTATGGAAGAAGTACTTGGCTATCGAGGTCCTTCCAGCAACGAAGTGTATACGCTTGCCTCCGAATTGGCCATTGCAAAAGGACGTGTTGACCTTGCTCTGGGCACATTTGGAGAGGATATTGAGGAAATCTGTGCCACTTTCGAGCTGAAAGGAGCTGATTGCAAGGATCTTGATGCGATCATGCCTGGACGCAACAGAAGTGCGGTTCAGCAGGCCTGGGACTATGCTATTGGCGCACCCGGTGTCAGGTGGGTGCTGGTCACCAATTATTTGGAGCTACGACTCTATGCCTTCGGGCAGGGTACAGCGAACTATGAGAGGTTCTTTCTTGCTCAGCTGACAAACCCTGAAGTCTACGCTCGGTTCATGCTGCTGCTTTCGGCTGAATCACTGCTTTGCGGGCGCACAACTAGCCTGCTTGAGCAGAGCCTTCAGGCCAATCGAGATGTATCCGAGCAGCTTTACAAGGACTACAAAGAACTGCGATTACAACTGATCGAAGCGATTGAGTCACCTGATGCCGGTATTAACAAGTTGACGGCAATCTCCACTGCCCAGAAGATTCTGGATAGAACTCTGTTTGTTGCTTTTGCCGAAGACACAGGGCTTTTGCCCAGAAATATTCTGACAAATGCTTACACAGAGAGAGATAGGTTCAACCCGCGTCCAGTTTGGGATAATTTCAAGGGGCTTTTTCGTGCTGTTGATGAAGGCAGCGAGCTTCTGAGAATTCCTCCATACAATGGGGGACTCTTTGAACGAGATCCAGTCATCGAAAATCTGAAACTGTCGGATACACTGTGCGCCAGCCTGAAACAAATCGGAGATTATGATTTTGCGTCGGAAATCTCGGTAACAATTCTCGGACATATTTTCGAACAATCAGTCTCTGATATTGAACGACTGCAAGCAATTGCCCGTGGGGAGTACGGAAACGGAGCCGAGCACAATGGACGACGCAAAAGGGATGGCATTGTCTATACACCCGACTACATTGCCCGCTTTATTGTCTCACAAACCTTGGGTGTTCACCTTAAAGATATCTTTACAGGAATCCTCGCCACTCATGCTAAGCCGGGTGCTGATCTGGACGATTATGGAAGCATACTTTGGTGCAAGAAATCCTCAGAAGTCGAGGCATGGACTGCCTATAGAGATCGGCTTCGTGATCTTCGTATCATAGATCCAGCCTGCGGATCCGGGGTATTTCTGATTATGGCCTTCGACTTTATGAAGGAAGAGCTGCAACGGGTGAACGCCAAAATCATGGAACTGTCGGAAAACTCACACTCCTATGGAGATCTGCTCGATTACGTACCGGATAGCGATATTCTGGTCAACAACCTATTTGGAGTAGATTTGAATCTTGAAAGTGTCGAGATAACCAAATTATCGCTTTGGATCAGGACAGCCAGGCGCGGTACCGCTCTCGAAAAGCTTTCGCAAAATATTCGTGTTGGGGACAGTCTCATTGAGGATAGCAACATTGCCTATTTAGAGCACGGATTCAGTTGGAACAAGGCTTTTTCGGAGATTTTTGAAGCAGGTGGCTTCGATATCGTAATTGGCAATCCACCTTATGTTCGCATGGAGTTTCTCAAGCCCCTCAAGCCCTATCTTGAGCAATACTACGAGGTAGCTTCGGACCGGGCTGATCTTTACTGCTATTTCTACGAGCGCGGATTACGCTTACTGAAACCAGGTGGGCGTTTGGGATATATCTCATCCAATACTTTCTTCAAAACCGGCTCAGGTATGCCACTGAGAGAATATCTATTGCGCGAGACAACTCTTGAGGGGATAGTGGATTTTGGTAACCTGCAACTCTTTGAAGGTGTGACTACCTACCCGGTCATCATGATCATGAAACGAGCACCTGCCTCCATTGACCATAAATTACGGTTCTGGAAGGTAGTGTCCATGCCAGATGAAGACTTCCAGAGCAAATGGGAAAAGGCTGCTGGCCCTTACCCCCAGGTTGCACTTAGCAACCAATCATGGGAACTTGAAGCGGAACGTTTTAGATTGCTGCGCGAGAAGATCAGAGCCGAAAGGTCGGCCCTTGGCGAGTTATATGAACTACCATTACTCGGTGTTAAGACCGGGCTAAACCAGGCTTTTGTTATAGACACCAAGACTATGACTAATCTCTGTATTGAAGATCCGCGTTCTGAAGAGCTGTTGAAGCCTCTTCTGGAAGGTAAGGACCTGAAACGTTGGCGTGCCGAGCCTCGAGGGCTTTGGCTCATTTACATCCCGAAGAACCAAATTGACATCGATGATTATCCGGCTATTCGGGACTGGCTACTGCCATTCAAGGAGCGTCTGGAGAAACGGGCGACCAAGCAGAAATGGTTTGAGTTGCAGCAGGCTCAGGAAGCCTACTTGCCAAAGTTTGAAGGTGTGAAAATAGCCTATAAGGATATTGGAAATCGCTCCTCATTTCACATCGACACAAGTGGTGCCCTCCTTGCGAATACCGGATATTTTATTCCAAGTGGTGAGCACCATTTGACAGCTTACCTCAATTCAAAGGTCTTTTGGTTCATCTATCTGAATGTCAGTGCACAAATCAGAGGAGGTTTTGTCAGGCTTTTTTCGAACTATCTTGAGTCCATGCCTATTCCAAACTGGACTGATGAAATCAAGAATAATCTGGATGGATTGTCACGCAAAATCCATGATTTATCTTCCACCAGGCTTAAGCTCCAATCGGCCTTTATTCGTCGCATACCAGATCTTTGTCCGCAAGGTCAAAATCGAAAGCTAAATCGAAAGCTGAAAGAATGGTGGAAATTACCGGATTTCGCAGCGTTTCAACATGAGGTCAAAAAAAATTACAGGGCGGAAGTCCCGCTTGCTGAACGTTCGGATTGGGAAGAATGGATGACTCGTGACAGTCAAAAAATTGCCAGGCTGTCTTCACAGATTCACCAGATAGAAACTAAAATAAACAAAATTGTCTATAACCTGTTTGATCTGACTCGGGATGAAATTGTCTTACTGGAAGACAGGATAAATGGTACGACATAAGTGCACCGGAAAGAGGTGTCTGGGTTTCAGCCAAAAATGGCATCAGTCAGCAGGCCGCAAAAGCTACTGCACATTTTAGCCTAATCGAAAAAACTCTGTACGACAACAACCTGTCCTGGATTAGGGCTT
>JAPORB010000098.1 GCA_026710425.1 Gammaproteobacteria bacterium | reverse complement strand
TTGATGGCTGGCTGGAGTGTTGGGCATACTAGCAAAGCCTTACTGTGGACTCGGAGATATGTGTCGTCTCAAGTCAAACTGGCCACCTCTTGGCGGTATTGAAGCCATAATTCAGAACTCCAGAATCAGTTGGACTTGATAACATGGTATTGGGTCTGCCTTGGCGCAATGTACTCGAAATCACTACCATCAAAAAATCCGTCTTCTTCCAGTTTCATGGCCATGGGTTTGGCACTCCATTCAGGTATGTCCACCAAGGCTGTGAGTTCGATCGAATAGGCTGTGTTGGCATGCATCGGATAGTCGCCAGTGCCCGGCACTCCGTTTTGCATATCCCACAGACCTATGGTTGTCCCTGCGGCATGGCCATGCAGACCAAGGGGGTGGGTGTATATGATAGGTTCTATTCCCATCTCCTGAGCCTGTTGAATACTTCGTTTTAGGATTTCATTACCGGTCCTGCCCGATACAAAGTTTCCAGTGAGAATATCCTGTAGCTCATTGCCTTTACTTAGTGCATATTGCAACGGGAGTGGAACATCATCTTCATTATCTCTGAGAATGTAGGCATTTTGCTGAGTATCGGTATGTAAATTCAGATAGCTGATTCCCAAATCTATATGGACGTGGTCTCCCTTATAAAGAACATTTGGGTCGAGTTCATTCGCTTCAATATCGGCCAGGGACCGATCCGAGCGTTCTGTTTCAATGGTGGTGTGAAACCAGGGAGACAGTCCGAGATCATTGATTCGTTGTCGATACCACCATTGGAGGTCTTCCTTAGTGGTAACTCCGGGTTTAATCACCTCAGCAGTGAATCCCTCGCGGATGATGTCGTGAGCAATGCCCATTACATCTTGGTAATAAGTCATTTCCATTTCGGTACGTGTTTCCAGCCAGCCTACCGCTACCTCTTGGGCTGAGACTATCCGCTGCTGCAATACCGATGGTAGGGCAGCAGTGAAGCTCTGCTGTTCTGAATAGGTAAGGCCATCCGCAAGACCATAGGTACCAGAAAAGTTCAGGGCGATGCGCTGGGGATTGAATTCCGTTAGCAGAGCGGCGATACGCTCGTACTGGTCCGGCTGCATTTCCGGATCCCAGACACCGGGAAATAAATCAGTCACCGAATAGCGTGCTACTGCCATGCGTTCGACATCGCGATCGGAGCCATGATCAAAGAACATCAGCACGGTACGGCGACGGGCGTTGAGCCAGGTCGCTGGCAGCATGGTCTTGAGCACCGGGTCTTCGTTATACTCGCGAGCGATCAGCACCCAGGCATCAACACCGGCGCGACGCATAATGCTGGGTATCACGGTATCCAGTCGATGCCGCAGAATTTGGTCCTTGATGCGGGCCTGCTCGCGCAATGGCAGAATGCGGGTTGCCAAAGCGTCAACTTCGTCTGCATAACTCATCGGGCCGTAGAGGGTTGCCAGAGTGAGGGCAATCAGCCCGTCGATAAAAAGTTTGGTGGTGCTTGATTTGTGGCACATGCGGTTTAGTTTCCTTGGCTGATGGCTTGAGTGTATTAGCTCAATCAAGTACAGAGGAACAATACACTGCTGTTCATGTTACTACTGATTATAGACCGGATTTACAGTGACAAGTCCACCGTTCTCAAATTTATATAAGAAACCAGGAGATCATATGGCAGAGAAAAGCAGAGAGGAAAATTCCTTCGATCCGAAAAAACATGTTTTACATGAGTCGACTTATTTCGAAGATCTGAAGATCGGGCAACGCTTTGTGATTCCCTCTCGTACATTGGGTGATGGCAACTTTGCCGCATTCCAGATGGCTAGTGGGGATAATCATCCAATTCATTATGATGTTGAGTATTGTCGTCGCAGAGGGCATCCCGCCATGCTAGCCCATGGATTTCAGGTCGCGATCCAGACCTCCCCTGGGGCTGGTATGCTCCCTCATGTGTTGGAGGACAGTCTGATTGCCTTGGTTGAGCAGAGCTGCAAATTTCTTAAACCAGTGTACTGTGGGGACACGGTCTATCCGGCACTGGAGATTACGAGTCTGAAAGCGGGCAATACTACTGGTGTAATCACCTTGCGTAGTACCGTGCACAATCAGCATGGTGATTTGGTGCTGGAGGGCGAGCAGAAAATGCTGGTCAAGCGAGCGGTGACGGCCTAGTGCCCTACAAGCTAGTACCCAGTCAACCTATTAATTTTGGGTATATCCTATGAGACATTACCCTTGAATTTATGGTTTAGGCACTATTGAAAAACCCCATACTGCAAAAGAACAGATCGATAGAGTACTGAATTCATATGTTCTGTGACAGTAGACAATCTGCCCAGAGCTGCTTAATTATCGACAGGTTGCAAGCCTTTGGCTTTTTGCATCTTACTATCAGTAAGAGAATAAGGGTAAATTGAGGAATAGACAATCGATCAGCAATTACTCGTTGCATATTTGTTAAGACGCGGTAGGCTGATAAACAAAATCTCAGAATGACTAGACGACTGTATGCCGATTTACCGAATTGACAAAGGGAACATCGTCCCGATCAAATGCACAACCTCTGCGCAGAAAGGCTTGCGTGAGTGCCACGATCTCCAGGAGCTTCTGAAATCCCAGATTGAGATCATCTCACCGGCCACCCTCATCGTGGCCGAGGAGTTTAGCGAGTGGGAGGATAGTCGGCGACGGATTGATCTCTTAGGAATCGACAAAGCTACCAATCTTGTTCTAATAGAACTCAAACAAACTGAAGACGGTAGGCATATGGTGCTTCAGGCCATTCGCTAAGCTGCCATGATTTCACCCTTATATTCGACAAACTAGTTGCGATTTATGAGCGTTACTTGCGAGAGAACAATATTGAGCAAGACGCTACCGAGAGCTTACTCGAATTCTTGGACTGGAATGAGTCCGATGATGAGCAATTTGGCAAGGAGGTTAAGATCTTCCTCACATTGGCGGAATTTTCCAAAGAACTGACGACTTCGGTGATGTGGCTAAATGATTTCGAGCTGGATATTAGATGTGTACGAAAGTACCCATAAGTTCAGATGTCCTGACCTCAATAGCTGCTCGACAGCAGTGAAATTCTAAATACTTACTTTAATATCATATAGTTATGAATGATTACCGAGATTTTTGCAGATGTTAACATTGCTAATTCCTGCTAATTTACCATGACAGTTTCTCGACTGGCGATCTTGCTTCAC
>JAPORB010000146.1 GCA_026710425.1 Gammaproteobacteria bacterium | reverse complement strand
CATTTCTGCTATATGGTGGTTGGGTTCAAGTAAGAGTTTCGCTGCCTCAGTACATCGGCCAAGACCCATGTAAGTGAATGCGAGATAATGCCTGCCCTTCGAGCACATCTCCGGTCGCAGATCGGTCGAAGCGACAATCGGTTCCCACAACGCCGTTGCAATCAACAAGTCCTCGCGAGATCGATTGAAGGTGCGCGCAAGCCAGAACTTTCCATTAATGTCAAGAGACGCAACCGCAGTCGAATTCACCATTCTTTCTGGTTCGGACCTTTTGATTCGTGCAAGTATTCTGACTGCCTCGCGTACCATTGGGGGATCTGTTTGCATGGTTTCCAATACATGCCAGGCATCCTCTGCCGCGCCATCCAGTTCACTTTTATCGGCGCGGTATTGGGAACGTTTCAAATGCGCCTCTGGTGGATTGTGTCCACATTGTATCGCTTGGTTGTATAGCTGCTCCGCAGCATCAGTTTGGCGGTCAAATTCTTTGATCTCGGCCAGGTGAAATAGGATTTCTCCGTCTTCAGGGTGACTTTTTTCAATTTTCTCCAGTCTCTCGTCACGTGTAAGAATCGAGTCGTATTTAAGCCAGCGACGACGTTTACCTGTACTTTGGATGTACTCTAGCGCGCCGTCTCTGTCATTCCAGTTTCGCATTGATATCTCTCGAACAATATCCTCGTACTCGTGAGCCAGACGGCTTCTGGGGCGATCTTTTGAGAATATTACCTGGTTGAGGAGGGATAGAGAGTCGTAGCGGTGCACAACCATGGGGTCATGCTGAAAATCAAGCTGTTGCTTGAACGCCGATATCTTGTCCTTGAGTATCAGGTCCTCATCGTCCAAATCTGGCACGTTAGACATCACGAAGTGAAGCGCAATATCCTTACTTCGCGGTTCATCGGCTTCAGCCCGGATGTCTTTGACAACTTGAGTCAAGCCTCGGAGGTTTTGCTCATTCGGGAAAAACAAAATGACGACGGAGTCAGGAAATTGTCGTGTGCAGATCCCACTTGAATCCGTATGTCCAGTTCGGGAGTCTATCAAGATGTAATCGGGTTGAAGGGAGGTCGACCATTGTTTTCTAAGGTCTTCGAACAGCACGTACCCGTCACGTTTCTCATACAAATCCAGCCAATCGATTTGACTCAATTGCTCCGCGTAGGTGTCGCTTCTACCTGAGGGCATGATCCATAGTTTCCCACCCTGTTGCCCAATATCGGGACAGTCTCCGATGTAATCGGCTACGTTTGGCGATCTTCCCGACTGCAAATACTCGGCAACAAAATTGATAAGCCCTGGAACTTCGGTTTCCGGCTTGAGCACGTCAAAGGTATCAAGACCAGGTGCTTCAATGTCAAAATCTACGACTAGAACGCGCCGTCCACGAAGCGCGAGGATGACGGCCGTATTCACCAAGGCCATGGTGCGGCCAACACCACCCTTGAAGGAGTAAAAAGTGGTTATGTACATGCCCGTCAAGCTACCGGACGCAGGCGAAATGCGGCCTGATCCATCCGCAGTTCTTCGTTAATTTCCACAACTCGAAATCTGCCAGCCAAAGTAGTTTTTGTCAGTGGCGCAGCAGTCATCTGCCGCAAGCGAAACATGGTATCCGTGTGCGCAAGAAGGCGCAGATACCGGTCATTAGCGAGATTCTGGATAGAAAGACCGTTTTCCCATCGATTCAACGATGCCTCACCAAGACCACTGACCTGTGCAAAGGATGCCCGTGTCATGCCATGATCTTCTCTGATTCTCCGAATCTCGTCTGGTGTTAGCACGCCAAGATGATCGCATACCGCATTCTGTTTCAGACGTTCGGACTCCTCATCCAGATATTCGAATTCGCACGCATTACACCTACGCACTGGCACTCGTGCCTGCAACTCCAGGGAGGATTCCCCGGCCCCGAATTCAAATGTGTGAATAGTCCATGTGGTCGTGATTTCTTTCCCCTCGCACACAGGACAAGACCGCTCCAGTTGCACGACCCGCATTCGTTCTTTCGTGGTGGTCTGTTGCTGAGTGATAAAATCTCTCCGGTCCATCTTTTGCCTCCCTCAATCATTTCGGTTGGAATAATGAAAGCTGCGTCCGATGATCTTTCCTGATCCCAACTGAAGCTTTACATACAGCTTTGCCTGACCTGGCTCAAGGCTGATCTTCATCACATACCCAATGGCTCCCTTAGGCTTATGCAGTTCAACTTTCTGAATCGGATGCCCATCATCGAGTTTTTTTTGCAATGAGCTCCCACGCTGCGGCATCTGTAAAATGGGTGTCGAGCACTCCGTCTGTATTCCGCACCTGTCCGGGACGCCAATCTGTCGGGCGATCCTTACTAAACGCAGTTACCCGAGCACTGCTCCTTCGCGCGAGGATTGCCAAATGACCTCTCGTCGTTTCACTCACCGTAGACATGGGCCAGAGTTCTTACTGCTATCAATCATATGGTTATTTTTTATCGATTTCAAGTAGAAAATTTCTCAGTTTTGAGAATTCAAGCCACTAATTACCTCATTTGATAGCAGTTTCGCTTGCTATTGTACCAGCAATTCTCATTTTGGTTTTTTCAGTATTTCTTGTTTTTATCGTGACACATTCAACCGGTTTCTGAACAAAATTTGCTAGACTGAACTTCATTCACTGATTATTTGCCGTATTTCAATCATACCAAGGGTTCCCGGTCATTTTTCTGCCGTTAAATCTGCAGGTCTACTGAGAACATTTTATCCGGTTGAACCTTCAGCAGTTCAAAGGCGCGATCTTGCAGCGGTGTCACTTCAGTCGCCACAATTAAGTCTTGCGCCGAGCTGCCCGGCAGGTGAACCTTGTTCAGCACCAGCGTACTCAGATCTTCCAGCAGGGTTGACAGACTGTATGCGGGCAGTCCCTCGGCAGTGGTTTTTCTAGCACTCTTGCGCTGTGCCGCGGTCGAGGTTTGCGCCGGTTGCACAGGAGAAGTCCGACGTGCTTTGGCCCCCTCCCGGTCATCATCTTGGAATAACATCCTGGAATAACAGTAGGGCCAACCGCCGTTGCAGATGCCATTCCACATGGCAGGCCAGTGCACACAGAAACACATGAGCACGCACCCTATCGGCGTTATACACATAAATCGGTCTGACCTGGAGTCGGGAATTCTTCAGGTTGCGGAAGGCACGTTCTACACGGGACAGTGACTTGTAGGCTGCCACGGCCTCATCAGTACCAATGCCAGCA
>JAPORB010000133.1 GCA_026710425.1 Gammaproteobacteria bacterium | reverse complement strand
ATATTCTTTGTTTTTGATGAAATTCCACCCCAAGCCAAAATGCCCAAAAATTATTTTCAGGTAGGATACAGAAACCAAATTATGACTGATTGTATTGCGGAAGTGAGAAATTGAACACAAGTTGGTGGGAATTAGTCTTATTTTAGCCACAGCGCAAATGCCTCCCATTCGAATCAGGTTGGCAACCAGGCTTGAAAAATAGAGAATTGATGGCTGACAATAAATATTATGAATGCAAGTCAAGAAATAACTCACCATCAATGTCATGATCCTACATGAATACAATGCATTCTGGATACGTAACAGATTCAAGATGATCTGCGAGCGGCACTCAATTTGTAAGGCTTTGGCCTGACTGACAATCCGAAAACTTCGTCCTCACACAATGGCAAACCATTGGGAGTGCTGAATTTAAGGCGATGCAGAAACCTGGCCGAATATAGCCATGATACGATCACAGCAAAATTTTCACCTGTGCACTTGCGTACTCCAATGCCATATGGCATGTAAGCGAGACTGGTCAGAGCCTTGGAAGGCGACCCGTCCGCCTGTGGCAAAAATCGGTCTGGCACAAATTCATTAGGCTTGTCCCAAAATCGTTCATCATGATGCACAGAATAGATGCTGCAGATCAGTTGCGACATTGCCGGGATGCGATAACCCGCCACTTCCGTCTCGGCAGTAGAGCGGTGGGGAATTGCCATCGGCGCAACCGAGCGGTATCGCGCAGACTCAGCAACGCTGGAGAATGTATAAGGTAGACGGCTTCTGTCGCTTGAAGTTGGTGCCAGTCCATCACTCCCTATGGTCTGGTCGATCTCCTGATGAATCTTGTTTTGAACCTCGGTTCGGTTCGCCACAATCAACAAATACCAGGAAACAGTTGCCGCCACACCGGAAGGCACCGCACCAAGTAGATCCATGCAAACTGCATGTATAGTTTCCCGACCTATTTCACCTGCCTCTTCCTTTTCTAGCATGATATCTACCAAACCGGGTTCGGCAGGCAGATTGGCCTTTCGCCTCTGAACCACAGATTCCACAAATCTGCTGATCATCTCATCACGCAAATCCCGCTGTTTGATAATCTCGCGAATGGTGCCACCTGTGACCATTTTCATCATCGGGAAAAAGTCGGAGATCTTGGCAAAGGCCGCACCATTGAACCAGTCAATATGGCCCCGCAGTTTCTTTGTTATCTCTGGATAGTCGGCGGGCGGCTGTTCAGGCTCACCAAACAGTGTTCTGAGAGTCAGCCGGTAGACGCTGTCCATGAGCAGATCATGAACATCAAATTGCTGTCCAGACTCAGCCAGTTCACCAATAATTCTGATGGTATTATCGATCTCTGGCGCAAAGTGTCTCTCGCCCAGAGACAGCACATCCTCATAACTCCACATACGCTGCTCAGCGAAAGGACTTAGGTTCTTCCAGTTGCTGTTGTAGCCCGAGTAGATTAATCCCTCGGCTTTAGACAGCCGGGAAAACACCGCATATGGATAGCGATCGGCGGTTTCAGTCTTGGTAAAAACCTCCTGCATTATTTCTGGGTGAGTGACCGTGACTGTGGGAATACTACCGAGGTAACAGAAACTCACATCACCATAACTTGCACCCAATCGACTGACAGCAATATGAATCGGCTGAAACGGTGACAATTTGTGCATGGACCCAACTACCGGGAATCGAAAAGGTCCCGGGGGCAGGGGAAGAGATGAAATTGATGAGACTTGACTCACGCCGTATTGCTCCTGTTCCTCATAAATGCTTGATCATGGCGATGCCGGGCACCAATAAGTATTGAAGCCCCTGACTCAATACTCTGTTTGTGACCAGATTACCAAGGATTCGACCTCTTATGTTTGACGTGGTCGGGCAACTTATAGGACAGACCACCGCTACCTTCATACACAGAAATCTGGAGAAGTTGGTCAAAATTGTCTAACCGAACCATCGAATCGTTTTTCAACATGCGCTGTAAACGTTGTTTCATTCGATAACCCCATAAAGTGCCCAAGACACGAGTCGGCGGGTACTGAAAATGTCCTGCCAGCTCCTTGCCTATTAATGCACGGGACAGTGTGTAGGCAAGTTTGATAATTTTCTGCTTTTCCTTCTCATCATCAATTCCCACGATACCCGGAATAGACTGGATTAATGCATTCGCCATTGTCACTGAGTCTACATCAGGTGTAGGCTCGCACATATACGAAATTTCGTAGATGCGATCCGCTTGTGGGCCGTCTTTGTATAGGATTGATTCGGGAATCCCCATTAAGTAACCGGCATAGCGCCAGACATCAAGAATGCTTTTCTTTTCATCTTCAGTGAACACTGTACCTATCAACTTGGAGTAATCCAAAAGTCGCTTGGAAAAAACCGAGATGGCAAATCCGAGGTGAGCTGCACTCAATGGTGTGCCCCAAGCTTCACTTTGCCATTCCTCATGCCTCGCCAACAAGCTCCTAATCCGGGCATGCACAAAGCGCACTCGAGTCGAAAGCTTCCAACCATCTCCATTTCGCTTCAGGCCACCAGGGTAGAAGATTTCGAGCAGTTGGCGATTGTTCTGCATAAGGCGTCTTTCGGTACCGGCAACGCGACCAGTAATGCTAAAAGACTTGGCAATTAGCGTCGAAAACCCTTCAACGAGCACACCCGAGACGAATGCCGTCAACATAAGGTCCGCATTAGAATTGAAGGTACGCACGCCTAGCTTGAAGTCTTCCTGGTTTACCCATTCGGGTTGACGAAGATCTTGAAAGAAACGGCGCAAGGGCTCGGGAGCATCTTGTAGTTCTGCCCGCTCTTCTATCCCAGCACCAACATACTTATGCAACTTGGCTGGGTTGTAGGAATAGAGTTCTTCTACAACTGGATCAAGCTCCGGATCACCAAGACATGTATGACTGATGTAATTGTCTGCCAGTTCTTTGTCATGCTGCCGTGCAATTACACTGCCCTCAATGTAGGCTGTCGGCGTGTGAGGGTATGCGGCTGTCTCAGCATGCTGCGAGGTAGACTCCATGGCCGGGGGAATTTCGTTTGAAACATTGTCAAGGTTCATTTCTTAAAGAGCCACTACTGGTTGGGTGGAATTATTATAGAAACTTAAATCTTTTGACCGTATCTTGCCGGATTACTGAGCTATAATTAACTCAATATCGTATCCTAGACAGTATTCTTAAATTAGGATATGTTTACTCTTGGCTTCTTAGATAATTTAATTACTGCGGTTGTCAACATTGA
>JAPORB010000248.1 GCA_026710425.1 Gammaproteobacteria bacterium | reverse complement strand
TATTCAGAATTTCACTGCTTTCGAGCAGCTATTGAGGTCAGGACATCTGAATTTATAACAACAACTATGGTATTACTCGAAAACACCCCCAACCTGATCGAGTTATGGGATGCGCTCACTACTGATCTTGATATAGACGAAGAAACCTGTCTCATAGACGTCATCGATTTTATTACAAAACTGACAAAACTTGGATTTATGGTGGCAGATTCGAGTGGTGAAGCGGAGTTATGACCGATCTCAAGTTTCAAGCTACAATAGCAACTGCCAAGCTCAATGCTACGGTATCAAGCCTGTCGCATACACCGAAACTAACCAAGCCCCTACTACCCGGAATCCGCCCCGCAGTCCTGTAGATATCGACCCACTTGAAGCCATCCTCGAATATCTTCTGGAGAAGGTCTGGCGAGTGAATGACAAGCTGAATAAATTCAGATGCTCTCATCAAACCCGCCATGTCATTTTTTTCTGTTCTGCAACTTCAAAAATATCCAGATTTTCCACTCGTATCCGGCCTGGAAAATCTGGCACTGTCTACTAGTGCATGTCATGGGTCGGACCAGTGCCCTCTACATGCTCCGTATCCCAAGGCAAATACCCAGCAGGCCCAGCAAAGAACCATGTTATATCATCGGATAATACGCAGACAAACCTGAAGGATTACATAAACCTTGAGCTTCCTTGTATGACAACTTTACATTAAGGGACAATATTTCTACAAAACTCCACCCGTAGATTTGATACTAAATCATCTGAGTGTCTGTGAGAACCTCTCTCTGATTGGAACTCAGACAACCAGACACAGATCGTATGCCCCACAAACATCAGCCGATAAGTATCACCTAGATCAAGACGCAACTGGCACAACAAAAGCAACATGTCCCAGCAAAAACTCACCCACCTTGAACTTCTGGAAGCTGAAAGCATCCACATCATTCGCGAAGTAGTGGCTGAGTGTAAACGCCCGGTCATGCTCTATTCGATTGGCAAGGATTCTGCCGTCATGTTGCACTTGGCACTCAAGGCTTTCCATCCAGCCAAACTGCCGTTTCCCTTACTGCATGTGGATACCACATGGAAGTTTAGGGAAATGATCCAGTTTCGTGATACCCAAATGAGCAAGCTGGGGCTGGATCTGATCGTGCATATCAATGAACAAGGGGTTAATCAAGGAGTGGGTCCATTCACCCATGGTAGTGAAATACATACAGATATTATGAAAACTCAAGCCCTCAGGCAAGCATTGGACAAGTACCGCTTTGATGCTGCTTTCGGGGGAGCTCGCAGGGATGAGGAAAAGTCCAGGGCCAAAGAACGTGTGTTTTCATTTCGCAACAGGGACCATAGCTGGGATCCTGCTAACCAGCGTCCAGAGTTGTGGAATCTTTACAATGGTAGGGTTAACGAGGGTGAAAGTATCCGGATCTTCCCGCTATCAAACTGGACCGAGCTGGAAATCTGGCAATACATCCATCTCAATAAAATAGAAATTGTTCCGCTGTATTTTGCAAAACTGCGCCCGGTAGTGGAACATGAAGGTATTGATATCATGGTAGATGATAATCGCATTCCAATTGAATATAAGAGCCGCATCCGCACCAAGACAGTCAGATTCAGAACACTTGGCTGCTATCCGCTCACAGGTGCAGTGGAATCATCTGCCACTACCCTGCCCGAAATCATCCAGGAAATGCTGGTGACGACGAGTTCCGAACGACAGGGACGATTGATTGATACGGACCAACTCGGGTCCATGGAATACAAGAAGCGAAAGGGCTATTTTTGAATCGAAACTCTAATTAACCCATTGCAGAATTACCTCAATACAATTCATGCCATATCAATTGCATCCATTCACTATTGATATTGAATCCTACCTGGCACTACATGAGCACAAGGATTTGTTGCGCCTGCTGACTTGCGGTAGTGTGGATGCTGGCAAGAGCACTCTGATTGGGCGGCTGCTACTCGATGCGAAGCTGATCTATGCTGATCAGCTCAAAGCCCTGAAAGCTGACAGCATGATTTCAAGTACGGTCGGTAACCCGTTTGATTTGACCTTGCTGGTCGACGGGCTACAGGCAGAGCGGGAACAGGGCATCACCATTGATGTCGCCTATCGTTATTTTTCTACGACCAGACGCAAGTTCATTATTGCAGATACACCTGGGCATGATCAATACACCCGCAATATGGTAACCGGTGCCTCCACTTGTGACCTAGCCATTATCCTGATTGATGCTCGTAAGGGCGTGCGCACACAAACACGCCGCCATACCGCACTTGTCTCTCTGCTTGGCATCAAGCAAGCCATCGTGGCCATTAACAAAATGGATCTCGTGGACTACAGTGAGGACAGATTCAACGCAATCAAATCTGATTTTTTGAAATTTGCTTCCCCTTTGAAAGGGATCAGCTTCAAATTCATTCCACTGTCTGCCCTGACCGGTGACAATGTGGTGAATCCCGGCCTGCAAATGCCTTGGTTTGAGGGTAAACCTCTAATGAGTTTGTTAGAAACCATGGAGATTGCTACGCATAAGAATGCCACCGATTTCCGTTATTCGGTGCAATATGTCAATTGTCACAACGATGATTTTAATCGCTATTGTGGAACTGTTGCTTCAGGCACCATACACAAAGGTGACGACATTATTGTACTACCCTCTGCACAAACCAGCCGGGTTCAATCCATTTTTATTGGCAAAGAAGAACTGGAAATGGCTCATGCTGACATAGCCATTACTTTGACCCTGGAAGATAAACTGAGCATTCACCGCGGAGATATTATCGTCCACCCACAAAACAGGCCAATCCTTGGCAGAAGTCTCACAGCCACCGTGGTTTGGATGGCCGAGCAGCCTCTGCTGCCTGGCAGGTCCTATGATTTCAAGCTTGGGACCCGCATGATCTCCGGTACCATTCATACGATTTGCCATTGCATGGATGTCAACACCCTCAAGTGCAGTCCGGCACAATCCCTGACATTAAATGAAATCGGGCAAGTGGAGATTTCATTTTCTGAGTGTGTTTGTTTTGACTCTTACCTTGATAATCGTGCCACAGGCAGTTTCATTTTTATTGATCAGGTCAACAATGTTACTGTCGGTGCTGGCATGATCATCGGCAATCACCAGCAATAACCCCCTATCAGACTGAAAACACTAGTGTCATGCCACACAATAAATGATGGATAAAGTCGCTTCAGCTCCACCCTTGCGTCCTTCAAGACAAATTGCCAGTCAACCTTGGCTTTGATGCGATCACGCGATTGTTGCCATGC
>JAPORB010000119.1 GCA_026710425.1 Gammaproteobacteria bacterium | reverse complement strand
TTAAACCACGGGTTTGCCGGAATCCTACATTCTCTTTGAACAGCGCAACCAAATGTTTGAACGAGGGGTGAAAAGGATAAGTCTCCCGCACCTGTTCAGCGATTTGTTCAATGCTGGATGCAATAATATAGCCACCATCTTCGGCCTTTTTAATCTGCCGGGCATACTCCTCGGCGATGTCCGAAATCGTGCCATTATCAGGCAACTCGTCGATGAGGCGCTTTTTTAGAATCTCATAAATTTCATTGCCAGCTAACTGAACCGGAGTGATCGTCATTGCCTGGCGACGGGTTTCCTGCTGGAGATTGGAAATCGACTCAGCCAGCATTTTAGTTTGGGTCTTATAGCTACCAGAGAGGTTGGCGATCACGATAGCGCAGTTCGGCAATTCAAGGGCAGCAGTCATGAGTGCAGTAAGGCTATAAACGACCATATTAGCAAGAGTTCCCTGACCAATGGCTTGAGTGCTGGCATTGTCCAGATAGGGAGGCAACTCATCAAATAAGATCAGGGTGGGAGTATCGCCTATAATCTTTTTCCACATTTGCTGATCCACTGCCTTTGGTCCATTTGCCCAATATGGACGGATGGCATCTTCCTCACCAAGCTGCGTAGCAATTTCCCCCCAGATGAAGTTATCCGGGTTGTTGCGACCGTTGAAGGCAGCGATACGAGCATTGCTGAAATCCAGGCGGTCATTCAGATCAGAGGGAAGAATCTCTGGGCGCAGTTGGTAATCTCGTGCCAGCAAACCTAACGCAATCATCATGTGAGTTTTACCACCACCCATGGCTTGGGATAGCTCGAAAACCGCTTGGTCGGATTTGCCGGACAAGCGCAACAAGCCTTCACGAAACAGTTGCTCCATGCCACTGGTAACATAATTCTTAGCAAAGAATTTTCTACCATCTCCTTCAGCTTTAATTAGATCTGACAAACTCTCAATGCCTTGCGGCATGGGATAATCATGGATCATAGGATTGAATTTACAGGCATGTTTAATCGTCTTAATCATGTTATTAGCTTTAGGTGATTGTTTTCGGAGCACTCAGTACTTGGCAATGGTAATACCATTGGCTTCTCACTATACCCGATTCAATACCTCCCCCATGTTGGCTATAGAGCGATTTGCTAGTTTACTTTGATACAATTCTTTGTCAGCAAACTTGGGTCAAATCTAAAGGTCAGAGTCGCTGTCAAAACTATGCACCAATCCCTCCCCCCTTATGGGAAAACAACATACAGTATTTATTTGGCTTGGACAATCTTAACCCCAAGATTATTTTGCTCAGGATAGCTGCGGAAGAAACAAAAATATAGATTCTCAGAAACTGGACATATAATCAGAAACTGGACATATAAGTAGGGTAAAGCTATCCTGATTCCACTCGGCTTTATCACTTAGACAAGACAACCATGTGCATTAGACATTTTCATGATTTCAACAATCCAAGGGCATCATAAATGCATTCCATCTACATGCGTTTTACCGATTGGATCCCTCTAACGGTTATTGTTTTTAGTGTTTTCAACATCCTGCCTGCGGCCCACGCCCAGCCGGTCACAGCGGATGAGGACACCATCAGAAAACTGGTCAGTCGGCTTGAACTTGCTCAATACAAAACCACCATCAAGGGCCTGACTCAGTTCGGCGACAGGCGCCAAGGAACTGCCCGCAACCGCCAGGCGGTGGATTGGATCGAGGAGAAACTGAAATCCTATGGCTGTCCTACAGGTCGCCTCAACTACCTGTTTGATCCCGAGCCTCGCCCACCCCGCAACCGAATCCCTTCCAGTAACCTGAATGTGGATACCTATACGCGAACTGGTGCCAGAATCGGTCGCAATGGCAATGGCCCGGGTGGCTCCTCCATTTATGGCTACCGCCGCCCAACAGGAGTGAATCGGGACTTGATGGCACAACCAGATGAGCGCATACGCGAGCTGAATCGGGAGGAGCCGATAAACGGCCTGCGCTCGGAAGTCTTTTGTACGAAAATCGGCTCGACGCGCCCGGATGAAATGTACATCATCGGCGCACATATGGACGGACATGGTGTCAATGAGGCAGTTAACGACAACGGCTCAGGTACCGCAATCGTCATGGAACTGGCTCGAATATTAAGTTCTCCAGACGTGGAAACTGAAATCAGCATCCGCTTTGCATTGTGGAACAACGAGGAAACTGGTCTCAATGGTGCCCGCGCCTATTTTGAACAACGCCTTGAACTGCAAGGGATTGAGAGTCCGGCGGGATCAGGACAGTATCCCGAGCCCACCTGGCTTGGTATGATTCAACATGACATGATGCTGTGGGACCATGGTGCTCCGGGTGCCGATGGCGTGGTCAGCCGAGATCAGCGCCCGGAAGCCGATGTCAACATTGAATTCCAGTCGGTCTCCGAACTGGCCAACGACTCCATGCTGCTGGCATTCTTCTTTAAGGCCGCCGCCGACAACTACACCACTGACTACCCGGCTACCGTTGGCCCCCACATGACCAATACCGATTCCAGTGTATTCATGAACACAGTGCCCTCCATAAGCCTGCGCGAAAATGAACGCGGTGCCCATACTGGAGCTGGCTGGAATCCGACCTGGCACACACCGCTGGATGTATGGACAACTTTCACCGACGATGATTTTCGGCTGGGACTGAATGCGGCACAGATTACCCTGTCAGCAATCTCTCAGCTAACTGGTGCTCATCTCACCGATTAGGCCAGCTGGTGGTGAATTTCACCATCATCATCAGTCAAAATGATAATTTTCCCAATAAAATCATTCACTTAAATTTTGGCATGGTTTCTGCGTATCTTTTCTCCAATACTTGCTCAAAGGAGAAACTTCTCATGTATATGGATACTGAAACCGATCGGACTTCAATCGCTGCTCATGTAGGGAAAGCCGCTACACTGGCTCTGGCTGTGATCCTTGCTCTTATTGGCCTGATTGGTCTGGTATTACCAATCATCCCCGGTATTCTGTTTCTGGGGCTGGCGGCTCTGGTGCTGACGAAGATTTCCAGCCGCTTTGCCTATTATCTCGACAGCCAACCGCAATGGCAGAAAATGCAACGACGCTGGAGTTCGGTGCGTCTGCTGTCTATTACTCAGCGCATCAAACTGATGGTGCTTTATGCGACCAGGAGTGTGCTGAGTGTTACGAGGCAGTTATGGCGCAGGTGGCAGCTACGCAACAGTGAGCAACTCGACTAGTGTCTTGAATCGGAAAATGACGGATGTGCTTACTTCGGTTTGACCCACCGTCTTAATTACCAGAAAGTGCGAATAAACCCGCCTATGCAA
>JAPORB010000151.1 GCA_026710425.1 Gammaproteobacteria bacterium | reverse complement strand
GAAACCAATGCTCGTATGTTGCGCGCATCATTGCGCCGTCGTAATCACGCATAAATGCCGGTCTGTCTGACCAAGTTCTTGAACTGAGAATACAATTTACCCGTTACGGATAGTGATCTTTGACGCTCCTGATTGCCCTGGAATAAGGATGTTCCAGGGCACTTTTTTGTCTATAGGGTAGCGATTAACTTGATACTCTCTTGGGGTAGCATGCAATTCGGGCTTCCAGAATTAAAAACTTTAGCTCATTCAACAGAAGATTGTGGAGTTTTATGATAATTCTATCTAATTGATTTATAATGGGATTATATGCTGTAAGCAAGTTCACCTCATTAAACCCCATTCAAGGCTGATTTTGGCAGTTTCCTGGTTCTTTTGTAAAATTTCTCTCTGTAGCGTAAATGCCATAAAATCGGAAAATGGGTTTTACACTCCTCCGCTGGTAGATTACTGTACCAAAGTCGGCAAAGGCCTCAAAAGCGTTGAAAAAGCACTGAATTTAAGGGTAGCAGGAAACCACAGCGGAAATTCCCTCGATTTGTATAAAGACTAAATGATTTTGAGAGGGATGGTCAAAGTGCAGAGATGCGAAAAGTCCAGTCATGAGAAGTTGTTAGCATTTTTGGTTCCTACAGTTTATAAGATGCCGCGATTATGTGGTTGGTATGTTCGTCCGGCATTAGTTAGTACTTAGCCACGCATATATCAAAATTATCAAGTGCTGAAAAAGAAATGAAAATGAATGGGCATTAAATGGGTTTCACTGTCTACTTGTCTAAGTATAGTTATATTTTATGACAAAAAGAGATATATCAACTAGCGAAAAATATAAAGAAACGATTATTACAACTATGACTAATGAAGCAAATAATTTATTCCTGAGAAATTAAACTATGACTGACTGCAATGTTCCAAACCGCACAATCTTCTGTGATGATAATCTGGATATTCTTCGAGGGATAAATTCGGAGTGTATTGATCTGATTTATCTTGATCCACCATTTAATAAGAACAAGAAGTTTACTGCTCCAATTGGTAGTAGTGCCGAAGGTGCAGAGTTTAGCGATATATTTAGGGCAGAAGATGTCAAGGATGAATGGCTTATTACTATTGAGCAAGACCAGCCTGAATTATTTCATTACTTAAATGGGATTAAGGGTGTTGGCAAGCCATACAACTTTGCTTATTTAGCTTATATGGCAGTTAGGTTAATTGAATGCCATCGGGTATTAAAGCAGTCTGGCTCTATTTACCTTCATTGTGATCATACTATGAGTCATTATTTGAAGACAACTATGGACTGTATCTTTGGTGAGCATCAATTTAGAAATGAAATAATATGGTATTACAAAACAGGTGGGACAAGCAAGAAATGGTATGGGAGAAAGCATGACATTATTTTATTTTATTCAAAATCATCAGGTTATAAATTTAATATGCAAAAAGTTAAATCATATTTATCCCATAAATATGGATTTTCAAATATTAAGATTCATAAAGAGAATGACAGATATTATACTATGGTTGGGATGCGTGATGTGTGGGACATACCTGCATTAAGGGGTAATCAGTCGGAGAGCACACAGTATCCGACTCAGAAGCCAGTTGCACTTTTGAATCATGTAATAATAGGTGGATCAGACAAAGGTGACATAGTGCTAGATCCATTCTGCGGTTGTGCTACGACATGTGTTGCGGCCGAAAGATTAGAGAGACATTGGATAGGAGTTGATGTTTCATTCAAGGCATATGAGCTGGTAAAAAACCGACTAGAAAAAGAGGCATCAGACCCTAATGACTTATTAAAGTACCAGAATAAGATCTTTATGAAAACAGACCCACCTGCACGAACTGATCTGGGGAAGGAATACAGAGAGCAGAAATATGTTTATGCTATTTCTCATCCGGCCTATCCGGATGAATATAAGATTGGGATAGCCAAGGACTGGAAGTCTCGCCTAAATGCTTATCAGACATCTGATCCTGATAGGCAATACAAAATTGAGTTCAAGATGAAAACACCAGACTTCAAGGAAATCGAAAATTATATTCATGATATTTATCCCAATAAACATGAATGGGTGCAAGGTGATCTGGAAAAAATTAAAGAATCAATAAAGCAATACAAGGCAAAATTAAAATGATTAGAAAGTAAATTCCAGTAGATAACTTAATGGATTGATATATCATATCAATAATAAGTAATTCGGAGAGCTGTTATTGAATCTAGCCAATCTCATTTTGCCACTAACTTTATGCTTACTCAAAACTATCTGTTGATATTTAAATGTTGCCAGGAATAATTTTGTCGATTTTAACAAGACTATTAAATTCTGGTTAATTATCTCGTTCGTAAATCAAAGCTTCATGGATGCGGTCGTGCAAGCGATAGGAGGACTTTTATGAGATAGTCAAAACCCGAGAATGTTTCATTCAGGGTAATGGGTATGCACGAATTTACAATACCTTCATTTGCCATGTCTTACTTCGAGTAAAGGTAGGCACCTGTTCAGGGCTTTTGGGGGAGAGTCTAAGGAACTGGTCATATCTTGCTTTAACTTTGGCGTAGGAATGGAAAATCAGGGCTGAATATTTAGGATAATTGAAGATGTAATCTTGATTTATCCTAATATTTTGTTAATCTCTATCCATGATTACTCGGGATCTTTCTGAGAAACTTTCCAGAGCGGCTGAAAAGTGGCCAGCTGTCACTCTAACCGGGCCCAGACAAAGCGGCAAGACAACCTTGTGCCGGGAATTGTTTCCACAATTAGCCTATGTCAATCTGGAATCACCAGATACCAGAGCCTTTGCTATTGAAGACTCGCGGGGATTTTTGGCCCAGTTTTCAGGAGGAGCGATTCTTGATGAATTCCAGCGAGCCCCCGACCTACTCTCCTATTTACAGGAGATAATAGACGAAGATCCGTTACCAGGCCGTTGGATTCTAACTGGTTCACAAAATCTCGCCCTGCTAAAATCTGCCAGCCAGTCTCTTGCTGGTCGTACTGCGGCGTTCAATTTACTGCCACTTGCCCGTAGTGAAGTTCAGCACTTTCCCAAGTATCCGAAAACTCTTGATGAAACACTGCTAATGGGTTCTTACCCTCGCGTTTTCGATGCCGATCTTGAGCCAGTTGATTGGTATCGTTCCTACGTCTCCAACTATGTTTAACGCGATGTGCAGTTAGTTGGAAATATAGCAGATTTGACGTAACTTCTCAATAACCCGTGGCAACAGCCGCTCTTTCGGCAATAATATCAGGCAGAGGAGGAATGGTTTTGTTGCCAATACCCAGGCGATCGGTCA
>JAPORB010000240.1 GCA_026710425.1 Gammaproteobacteria bacterium | reverse complement strand
GCTCACCCGACTGAACTTCCTGACTGAACCACTGAATGGCTTGGTCGCTGATTGTGCGTAGCCCGATCTTCATGCCGGGCATTAGACATCAAGTAGAATCCGATGTCAAGTGTGTCCATCCGATAGGCCCAATGTACATCCGAACATTCAACCAACAGGCTTTATGCTTTACGACCTTGCTCAACTCGCCGGGCAATTTCATAAACCGCCTCCAGCTCGGTACAACCTTTCTCGCGCATTATGGCTGCCCGTTCAGCCTTCTCATGCTTTTCGGTCATGGCCAGTGCCAACGACAGTGCTGGCGGAACATTGCGGAACAGTGCTTCGACCTTGTCAGCCAGCACCACCCCTTCCACATACTTGCCTGGTTCCTTGCGAGCCGATAATAATAGATTGCGCTGTTCCGCATTCAGATCCTTGAAACGAGCAATCTGTTCCACCTCCTCTTTCGGCATCACCAGGCAAAGCCACCATTCCATCATGTTCAGCATCTTACGACTGGCATCAGGAAAATCCTCAAGGTTCTGGGTGGCAATCCAGAACCAGGCACCAAGCTTGCGCCACATCTTGGTGATCTTGACCACATAACGCGCCAGCAATGGATTAGTAGTAATGATATGTCCTTCATCAGTCACGACCAGCGTGGGTCGATCGTCATGCTGATGACGCTCTACCAGGTCATTGATATGACTCATCATCGATAAATAGGCTACTGTCAGCTGATCCTCATACCCCTCTCTCGCCAACATACCCATCTCCAGAATGGTGATATCCACCTCCGGCCAGGAACGCCCAGGTCGATTGAAAAAATGACCGGCCAGTCCAGAGCAAAACAAAGCCATACCATCTCCCATCTCCTGAGCGCGGTTGCGCCGATGCTCCGGCAAGTCCGTATCTGCGGCCAAAAACTGAAATGCCTCCACCACATCCTCGGTAATTACCTGATGTCGGCCACTGGCCTTCACCGCCCTCGCTGCCGCGTAAATTGCATTACGGATCAACAGTCTATCAGCCCGAGTCAAACGGGCATCTTCTCGCTCATCACCACCAGTGATCATAATGCGAGCTGCAATTTCCATCTCCCCCAATAGATCCCGCCCACCTCCGCTACTATCATCGTCATCACTCTCATAGTTTATTTTGCTCTGTGATTTCTCCTTCCCAACACCATACTTATGGTGCGTGGCTCCATCTGAATTTGTAGTATGGACCCGATCACTACTAATCATTTCCTCATGTTTGTATTGCAATGCCTCTGACTTCATCCTGCAAAATTCCTGTCCCATTTTGCCCGATCTTTGTCTTTCTCTCTTACTCTCTGTACCCTGCCCTTCTTCCTGCCTCAGCCAGTCTTTATCTACCGGCCTGTTCGCCTCTTCCAATGCACCATCAGCCAATTCATCAACAACGGATGAATCGTGAATCGCATTCTCCAGTAAACTGTCAAGCGACTGATCCGGGGAACCCGAATGGGAATTATCTGTTCGGCCACGCTTTTGCTGTGGTTCAAGCAAACGCAATGCATCAGCAAAAGGTGGCAAGCTGACATCTACATTGGGGTTGAGGGTGATCTGGTTTACCGACAGTCCATGCTGAGCAAAGTGTTGACCCAGAAGTGAAAAGGATGCTCCAGCCTCGATAATGAACAATCGTGGCCGATGCCTGGCCATCATCTGTTGCAGCAAATACACCAACAGTGCCGACTTCCCGGCACCAGTTGGCCCCAGAATCAGCATATGCGCATTTTTTCGGCGATCTTCCCGATTCAGCGGATCGAACACCAGAGGTTCGGCCCCGCGGTTATAAAACACCAAACCCGGATTGCCGGTTCCCCTTGAGCGACCATAGAAAGGCATAAGATTTGCCACATGCCGTGAAAACAGTAGACGCGAACGGCGGCGACTTCGGTCCAGTCCGGCATCATAGGCCATGGGCAGATTACGGATATAACTATCTAGCGATAGCAAATCCGCTTCTCTGGTGATTGGTTGCAGACCATTGGGTAGCAACAGGGCATTGAGCCGATTCAAATTATTACGCAGTGCTTGCTGATTCTCCCCCCTGAGGTAAAAGGCAATGCTCACCGGATAGAGTTTATTGCCTTGGGCCATTTCACGCTCAACCCGCTCTGCCTCTTCCCGAGTGATGGCTGCCTCTGCAGAATCACCAACCGCTGCTCGCTTGATACGGGCAACCTGATTTCGGGTGGTGTCCTGCGGCCTCAAGGTTAGAGTCATGGCCATAATGGTGTGTTCAGGCAGACGGTCGAATAGCGAAAACACTTGATCTCCGGCCTCGCGCTCGGCTGTAAAATGCCCAACTTCAGGGGCACGGCGCAGGCTTTGTACAGTCACAACGGTGTGGGGTAGTTCATCAAATAGCCAGCTGGCGGTGGTGGCATCGGATCGTGGCATGGACAAGGTCAACTGTTCGGAAAAGTCATGACCGAACGGCAACTGATCATCACCAGGATATGGCGCAATCTGCTGCAAACTGTCCTTCACATTAGTCTCAAGACTCGGTGCCGGATTAAACCAACTCAGCAACCATTCATAAAAGGCTTGGCCATCAAGACGATGGGCTCGGATTCCAGTGGAAGCCAGCGAAGTCAGCCATTTGGTGGCCACATCATTCAGTGCCTCCTCCACTGCCGAAGCCATCGGAACCTTGCTGTTGCTTCCCAGTCGACGATACAGTGCTGCTCTAATTCGACGCTGCTGGCCTTGCCAACGGGTTCCTGTAACCGCCTTGTCCTCAAACAAACCGCCTGGACGCGAGATGGCCCGCAGATGGCTTGCCATCACTGATTGATAATGCTGCGTGTAGTCACTATCTTGAATGGTCTTTTGTGGATAGAGATTCAGGAAGCGATTAAAGCAGGCCAGACTCGGTTCGTCCTGCACATAAATCTGCAGAACCCAAGGTGTTTCATCTTGCTCGGGGATTGCCTCGTTAAGGGCTATCTGAATGCCATCCCTCAACGACTCCATAAACACCAAGGTCCGACCCTCACAGCCCATTGCTTGCACTTCAAAAAGAGCACCAAGACTAACCCCGTCTTCCAATAAGAAAGTCTGACTTTCCGGAAGATACTCCATCCAAGGCAACAGATCAGTAAAGGACGGTGGACGCTGATACCCCTTGCTGACTGCGGAGGCCAATAGCGGTCGGTCATCAGCTTTCGTTGTTTTGAACAGGGCCATCAGTCCTGCCGCCAGACCGGAATCGACTCAATTACCCGCACACCCGCCTCAGGCTCGTGAGCCTCCATTTCAGCACCAATATCGACTCCCTCATCAGTCAAAACATCAGCCCCAATAACAATTGGCTCGCTCTTTGATTCATCCTTCGCTGCTTTTTCGACCTTACTCTTATTCATGGAATCGTCCAGTGGCATGACAGGAACTAAATTCGTCATCAGCGGCGGCAAGTCCATGGCTAGATTCTTGACTGATTTTCCATTTGGTGCCGGACCGTGCTCACCAGTCGGCATCTGAACTGTTAGAGGGAACGGATAAAGCCTTGCCACTGTGCAGGACCCGCCGATAATGGATTCAGAGTCCTCATCACATAAGACATCTGGCGCATTATTCACAGGATTGCTGTTAGAGTCTTTATCAGGCACATTTTCAGAATCGGTAATGAATATCCCACGAGCAACAGATTTGTTATTGACTATTTCTTCAATTACAGCACCGGACACCTCACCAGGCAGGGCATACTCAATTCTTTCATAAAGGGGAAAACTGGTGATATATCCCGGAACTGGTGAACGTTCGGTATGAGACAAATGCGGGTACACAAACATCACCAAGGTGGGATTGGGTAATTGCGGAAACAGACTGTCAATTTCGTTGGCGGCCTCCCGCACAAATCCAGCATAATGGTCAATTCCTGTCCTCGGCAGAAACTGACCACCAAACTCAGGCCGGAGTTCCGAGCGCTGCATAGCAGTCATATGCTGCGAATAAATAGACATCATGTCTGGCCCCTCCCGAGGCAGAACAGTGTCTTTGGATGAGGTGCAGCCGAGCAGTAGCATACTAGTCCAGATCAGAATCAGGGATGTCTGGAGCATTGTAAAGTTGCCAGTATCGTGACGATATTTTATTGAGGTTATCATATTGAAGTTTCCTGCCTGTAGTTTCTAAATCAATAGGGAGCTCACGATCCACATGGATTGCCATTTCGACACCGGCCGGTACAAAAATGGCATCAAAGCTTTGCGACTGGCGTTCCCTTAACCATGCGGCGACTTCCTCATTGCCGCCACTGAGCGTCTTGCCCAATATAAATTTTCCACTATCACCGGACACCAGGCTGGTGGCGGTTCCAGTATTGTTAATGAGAGTGGCGGTTTGTGCCTGGGCTGCTGCCTCACCCGCCGCTTCCAATGCCATAACTCCGAGACGCTGGGCAAGAAAAGAAGCCGCATTGGTTTTTCGCTCACCACTGATACAGGGAATCCCCCTGGAATCAGAGATCCAACCTAGCTCTCGGTTGTTGTCTGCACTGGAACTTTCCTGAGAGTTATCATCACTCGACAGGGTCCTGAGGGTGCCGTCCTCAAACACAAAAGTCACCGATTCGAGTTGACCGGTGACACAGGAAAGCGTCCAGTCACCTATCGCAGTGCCACTCCAGATCATGCCCTCTATACCCGGTATGCGCAGTCCATTGGCTGCCAGGTTATCCTTGCCGGTAATCAACTTGAAAGGCATGGGGTCCTGGACCTGCCCCTGTAATGGAACTCGTCCGATCAGTGCTGTCATACTTGTGGCACCTATTAAGGTCGCATTGCGCGGAACCGTGTAAACTGGCAGTTCGTTATCAAATACTTCAGCACTGGTCTTTACCCATGAATCGGCCTGTGGTCGGGCCGTGTTCATGGCGTGAGTCGCCGTATTGCCAAAACGGGTAAGTAACGTGTCCTCATCCGACGGCTGCGGTGTGGAGGCCAGTGTTCTTTCCAGCGGAGTAATCCAAACTAATGGCAGCTGGCCTCTGTCAGACAGAGCGGATGTCCAACTCGGACTTGAAGTGCCAGCTGACTCTGGATATTCCAAACCCATTCCAACTGGAAACTCTTGTTCAGCAGAACCGTTTTCTGCGATTGCAGGTCTGTTCTCGCCTAATCTATTGGCCAAGGCGTCCACTCTTGATGTCAAACCTTTAATGGCTGCTGCGGTTTCAGGCGAGCTGTTTTGCATGGACTCCGTACTCAGCAATTCCTTGAGTCGAGTAAACAGTTGGTCCTCAATCTGCTGACGGTCTTCCACCAACGTGCGGTTTTCTTGCTGCAACACCTCATTATCCTGACGCAATGCACTGAGTTCGCTATTCATCGCACTGACATTGGCCACCAATGTGTTAATAGTGTCCGCAGGGGTATCAGCATCAGGCGCAGGTGCCTGCGGTACAACATCCATCGAAGGTGCCAATGGCGGCTCTCTTGAGCAAGATCGACTACCCACTACGAGCGTCAAAAGCACCACGATGCCAGCCAGCATGGGCAGAAGGCGGTTACTTTTTACACCAGACATAGTGCTTGCTTAACCGTTCTGTTGTGCTACCGCAAAGGGGCGATCTGATACCAAATAAAGTGCGGTGGTATCAGCCTCACTCCCTGATGGGTGCAGACGGTTATGCTGAAAAGTGGCCGCTAGCCAGGCACCGCGTAATCGTCGGGGATCCAGTACCAGCGGTGCCGAACTTCGATTGATCAGCTTGACTGCAGTAACATAGTATCGACCTGCCTTCCAGGACATCATTGGTAGTGCCTCAACACCACCGCGCATCATATCCACTGGCTCCTGCACCAACGGCATGGCAACAACACCAGATCGTTGCTGAATTAGGCGTGTTGGCGCATAAAGTTGCTGAGCCGCATAGCGAGTCAAGGCCACATAACCCCAGGCTGTTGTCTGAGATTGCGTTGCGGACGGATTAGTTCCAGTCATTAACACAGACTTGTTTGCTATTGAATCCGGGGCCTGTCCGCCTCTGGCGAAGGAACTGTCCAGCATAATCGAGACTTGCGGCAAGGGCGGCTGGTCCTGCCCAGCTGGTAGTGCCAACAAATCAAGCACATAAATCGGCCCACCAGACTCGGAGCGCACCAGCACTCGCGTGCTACTGAAGGCGCGTGTGGCCAAAAGATAAAGGGTGCCATTGATGCTTTGACTGCGCAGGCTGGTGTTCAGTGGCTGAGGCACACCCAAACTCACAGAACCTTGAAAATGCACCAACCGCTCCTGACCCACCACCAAAGGCAAGGTGATCGGAGTTTTGCGCCAGATGATTCGTTCAGGACTGTCAGTAATGCTATCAGCCCAAGTGGTGCCAGCCAACAAATAGCAAAGCAAAATGATCGTCATTCGCAAAATGGCACAATAGCTCTTGTCAAAATCCAACATTATTGAAACTCCTTCCGGGGGCCAGCGTGGACAGCTTTTGGGTCGGTCAGTTCAGAATCGGTAAGTCGACGTGGACCTTCACCGCTATAGCCATCCAGCGCGAGCCCCCAGGGATTGGTTTCCGGATCGATGGCCTGACGGACCACACGAATGGGGTAGCGAATAGTTGTTTGTTTGACGGGCATGCCCTTGACCGACTCTAGTAAATCCAGATCAAGCCATACCACCCAAATATCCGGTGCAAGGACATCGACCCGCCGCTCTTCATAGCCATGACCGGGCACCTCATGCACACTGCGCTCTCGATAAGCCAACTCGCCGCGCTGCGCCTTCAGTTCCATGTCGGCAATCAGCTCATTACGGTAGTGTGGAGTTAGATACGGAGAAATTCGAAAGATTGCTGTGCCGTAATCCGTGGCACCATTTTCGGACCAACGGTTTAGCTGCTGAAAAATATAGAAAGCAAATGCATATACATTAGCAGGCGGCACCTCAGTGGCAGTCAGCACGGCACCAGACCGCAAGTCAGGTGGAACATGCACCCTTAATTGTTTCGGACACTGACTCCAGCCCAACCAAAGGGCAAGAATCACTAGTCCCTGCAAGCCAATCACAATCCACAGAGAACGCAGGTGGGAGCGGACATTATCAATCTCGAGTCGGTAGCGTCGCATGCGAACTCCTTCCAATGTCCCAACTGCCACTGCGCAGCACCCAAGGTGTTTGAATCAGACCCAGCCTATGCAGACGGATACGCAGCCACTGCTGATAATACCCTTCTGGCCGTCCACGCTTGATGCGCTGAAAAACCGTTGCCATGCCCAGAACGCTGACCACAACACCAACCGCTGCCATCCCAAAACCCATGGCGATGGCTCCGAGCATCCAAGCCAGCAACAGGCTGAATGGCAACCAAAATAAAATAGCCACTCCCACAATCATGCCCAGTTCTGTAGATGAGCAACCTTTGAATATGACGGGCTCTGCATTGAGTCGATCTGCCAGAATCTCTTTGTCATTAGCCATATGACTTTCTCTTGTGCTTGTCTGCTACTTGCGGCTCAAATCACACCAGCGGCTTCGTTAAGCAGGAAGCTGGCAAAGATTAGTACTACAGCACCAACAACTCCCAGCACACCAACCTCTGCCCATTCGGCTTTACCCTGTCTCGCTTCATTGAATTTGGCAAAACCCAGGTAGGCGATCCAGAGAAATCCCAGCAAGGCGATGGCAAGTCCAAGAACCAGGCCTCCATCCTTGATATAACCCTGAACCAGGGCAATAAAGTTACCTGCCGCAGGGTTAGTGCTTGGCTGAACTTGGGTTGGCAAGGCTGCCTGCAGTGGTAAAGAACACAGGCTGGCCATCATGGCCAGAATAGATTTACGGACTTTGACCGCAGATTTATTGAAACCACTAGCTTTTTTCAAAATACTCATAGCAACTCTCTCTTGTTTAACAGTAAAAACAGGCTTAATCATTATTTCCTACCTTTCAGTTATTTATTTGGCAATTCATGCTGTCATCAGAGCTAACTGAAGCAGACATTAATCAAATCAATCATCGTATATAAAACCCCAAGACCATCAGAACCATGCTGGCTCGCAGGCTGCTCCAGATCAGGTCAAAAAGTGATGCCTGTCCTTCCTGCCAGGCTCGAAAACTTCCCAGCACAATCCAGGTCACCCACACCATTGTTAATAGCAGTAGTGCTGAAGCATTAGCTGTAAGCAGTACTGAGGATGTCACACCCGAACCCGCTGCAAAGGCAGCTTGTTGATCCGCTGTCATTAGAGATTCCTAATGGCGGTAATCGCCACGTAATGATGGAACAATACGCGGTGCAGTGTCTGGCACATCAAGATGGGCCTGGACTCCATTCCTGATTAGCTTTAGGTCCTGTCGCAACCAGTCATAACGAAACCGGATACGAGTTTTGGAACTGGCGTTGGCCTCGGCTCGCTGTATTAATTGCTCAAGCAGTCTGATCTCGTAAACAAGCCTTGTAAGAGCTTCTCGTTCGGCCTCAGTATCTGCCAGGGCGACTGGTGAAGTGGACAGACTAATGGTCAGGGATAATGCTATCCAGATTAGGTATTGCATGGATCTACTGCTCCGGTTAATGAATACAGGCGCAGTGTGATTCAAAGTTCAGTGCCCAGCGACCGAAAATCTATTCACTAACTGATGTGGATTAAAGGAATTGATTTTCAGAATTTACCACCGAGGCAGACAATCGGTCCCGGCCTTGACTTTGGATATTATGTAAATTAATTTCTCTTAATCGGTGATGTGCATTTTGTTGCATTGAAATAGTTTAGTTATTAGTCACTTGCCCCGATATCATCCATGGGTATTGATGGAGTTATGAGCTGTTGGGCTGGGCGACATTGAAATAGTTGATGTTGGGCGTACATATGACGAAAACAGTGCCAGTTTGAGGTATGTGAAAAGCGAGGGAATGAGTCTTCAAATTAGCTTGGAATCATTCTAATCATTGCAAGTAAGACTCTAATTCTGTTTTAATTGAAGATAACATGAACACTGCATTTGACACTTTATCTGCCTCCAACCAGTTGCAGGCAGTTGCAGGCGAAAGGTTTTGAAAAGAACCAGACCGAAGCCAAAGTCCTGATTGTCTAAAACTCTCAAGGTGAACCGGTTACCAAGGAAGTTCTGACAGCAGCTAATGTAGAACTTAAGGCTGACTTGGCTAGCAAAGATGACGTGGCCGCATTCAAGGCTGAAATGATTACCAAAGATGAACTGGCAGCAGTCAAGGCCGAGATGATTACCAAAGATGATCTGGCCGAACTCAAGGCCGAGATGATTACCAAAGATGACTTGGCTGAACTCAGGGCCGAGATGATTACCAAAGATGACCTGGCCGAACTCAGGGCCGAGATGATTACCAAAGATGAACTGGCCGCAGTCAAGGCCGAGATGGTTACCAAAGATGAACTGGCCGCAGTCAAGGCCGAGATGGTTACCAAAAGCGATTTGGCCATGGCGTTATCCAAGCTGGATGCCCAGTTCCAGACCCTTAATGTTAACATCAGATGGATAATGATTATCGGAGGTGCTCTGGTAACCTTTTTGATTTTACCTAATATCACAAATATATTGGGTCTTTGATGCCCCTTTCATCAAGTAAATTTCAACTTTATTCTGATACCTTTAACAAAAACTTAATTACCAAATTAATAAGTTGAGATTGAGAGTGCCATATCATCTTTTGGCTTGGTTCTAAACAATCCTGTGAGTTACAGAACGCATTCTGCCTGAAGATTCATTACTGCTAGAGATATTTCTTAAAAGTGCTGGCAGCAGTGGTAACTACAAACGCAAAGGCCAGCGCAAACGGCAATATTATCCAGGAAGGATGCAGACTGAACGGTAAACCGAGGTAAAGCATCCAGCAACTGAAGATCAAAGGCACTGCGGCTTTTTTGGCATAATGATAGACAAAAGAACTTTCACGACCACCACCCCAACGCCGCAAATCCCGCCTAACCAGTCCGTCCACCAAAGCCACCAAGGTGAATAGTCCAAACACCGGAGTGGCCAATGTCAAAACTGTCAGCCGGACCGCAAACACTTGGGTGATTTGCATGGAAGCTAATATATACTGCGAAACCGGCTGGTAAATTCGGTATATACATGACCGCAGGCCAGTTTTGTCAGCACCCGGTTCTGATTCAAGCCACTGTATGAAGACCACCACTCCGCTCCACTGAAAGGCTAGCCTATAACTCCACTCTGCTACCTCACTGGCAAACTGCAACGGATCGGAAGTCAGCAGACTTCGATTGAAATCCTCTCCTAAAAAATTCAGCTCATTAACAAGCAGCTGACGGCTATGCTCTAATCCTTGTTCCTCCCACCACAGGGTCATACCGAACCATTCCACCACAATGGAAAAAAACAGAGACAGCAATAACCACTTCAAACAATCGGCTACAGCGGTTAGCACCTTTGAAATAACACCGGGATGCGACTGACGTCGGGGATCTGTAGTGTCGGCCATTTCAGCAACTTCCGGTCGGCGGCGGCGAATCCGATGAGGGTACTTCCGCTGGTTTCATTCTCCCTCCAGCTTCATCTGCCACCCCATGCCACCACTGGTCATTCATTCGGTACCATTGGTCATTGGTGCTATAGCGACGGCGCATCGCTTCTGCGAGTTCCTCAAAATCAGCTGGCATGGAAGTATCCTCACCCTGCCCTGGCAAGGGTATGCGAAGCTTCCATAATTGGCCTCCCTCAAGCAGAGCAAAGGCTTGACCCTTGGGCAGACTCACCATATCCGCAGCAGCCAGCATCTGTACTTCACCGACACTAATCCGATCCTGATTGGAAGAACTGAAATCAACACCCGAACCCGGATCCGAGGAATCACTGACACCCGACACACTCATCAGACTGAACACATCCACTGTAGGTAACTGATCGGTCAACATAGCAGCGGTTTCCATTTCCTTGACCCGCAGCATCAACATAGTGTTGAAATTACCAGCTACCTGACCTGCCTTGGCCCGGTCCCCGATGCGAGCTTGCACATCTGACCAAGTTTGAGTATATGCGGTGACCTGAAAACCTGCCCCACCCGCCTTATTCAAGAGTGGCACAAACTCGTCGCCAATCAGTTCATTGAACTCATCCGCATGCAGTGAAATCACCGGAGTCCGTTGGCTTTTAACGCACCGATTATGTCCCACCTTCTGAGGATGACTAGCCCTTTGTTTGGAACCGCTTTGATCATGTCGGCTCACTTGCACTTTGTTCTGCTCATTGTCCGATCCAGTGTCGACTCCCTTGCCTGTCTTTGTCCTATCTGCTTGATAACAGTGTGGGTCATGGTTGCACTTTCTACCCAGAACCGAAACTGAGTTGGAAATTCCATCAGTATTGCAATTGTTGTCGTCTCCAGCATTTTCATGAACAGCAGCCGTTTCACTTACACCGTGTTTATAAATATATCCAGCAACAGAGACTAGGTCGGCGAACATGGAGTTGCCAACTGCACTTGCCACGGTGGTGTCAGTCAGGGCATCAAGGCCTACATACACTATCCCCTTTCGACGTACCACCTCCATCCATTCAAAGATGGGTCTCGGATCATTATCATCGTGATAATTCGGTGAAATCAGCGGAGCAATACTGCCGGTAGTGAGCTTCTCCATCAGTGGTCCCACTGAGCTCACAATCTTGTCAAAATAGGTCTTGTCATACTTAAAGGCGGAAATCAATCCGTCAAGCACCGGATCGTAGATGGCCAACTCCTGCAGCAGCCGCTTGCAGGCTACCGCCGCCAGCGAACGTCCACGCAGTGCTGCTGGCAGATTTCGCTCCTTAATCTGTGATGCCCGTTCTGCAACCATGGTCTCCCATTGCTCAATTCCCTCGCGCCGGGCACAATGGGCAGCATATTCCACAAAAAGTGGTTCAATGTCGTTAATGTAGCGGCGAATCTGTTGGTAGTCAGGTCGCCGCTTCAGTGACACCAAAGCTCTGGCGATAATGTTGACAAAACGCCAAGCAAATTCCTTGAAAGCGGCCGAATTACCGGCATTCGGAAGCTGGTTGGCAATGCGGGTTGCCACTTCTGTGATTCGCGAGAAATTGCCAATTGCGTTGTAGCGCGCCGAAATCTCCGGGAAACCCAGATGAAACAGATGAAACTCTTCAAGACGTCCGGCCCGGCGCGCCTCGGCATACATGCGCCTAAGCAAGTCAGCATCTCCCTTGGGATCAAACACAATCACCACATCTCCGCGCCTGATGTCCTGGGCAATCAACAATTCAGCCAAGCGTGTCTTGCCCACCCGGGTGGTACCCAGAACCAGGGTATGCCCTACTCGCTCGCCAAGATCCATCCAGACAGGTTGCTGCCGGGGCTCCACCGCATGCAGGGCCGGATTGCCACCTGTAGCTGGCAACGGAGCCAGCGGGTTCCAACGCGAACGCTGCCGCAGGACGCTGGCTATTCTTGAAAGTATCGGTACCGATTCCCAGGCGATCTCGGCCCGGCGAGCCCAACGATATAAAGGGCCAGGTTCAACATAATGTCTCAGTCCTGGTTTCATGGTGTCTCGCAACCGCTGCGTATGCTGCCCAGTCCAGCGAAAACCCTTGCCCAAAAATAATTTGTGCCGACTCAACGGGATATGTGCGGCCTCAAGTTGATAGTCGGGCAGATGTCGCAGCTGACGCTGGTAACGCAGCACTCGCCAGCCTTGCCGGGCACGCCACAGACCAAACAAAATAAAGAAACAACCGGCGATCTGGGCCACTCCGGGCGGCATCATAAGGGCCCAGGGAGCCATCCAGGCAAGGATTCCCGCTGAAAGTGCTGTAGCGGTAGACCACAGTTCCACTGGTGGTCGCAGCAAGGCCTCTACCGGGTGGTTACTCATTGCATCAATCCCTTATCAGTAATGAGTACCGGGTAGCGATCAATGCCCAGTGCAGTGGCCAGTCCGTTACCGGCAGCAGGAGTCAATGGCAAGCCTTTGGCTACTGCGACCACCCTCCTCAGTTCGTCCATCGTTTCGGCTTGCACGAGCAAACCCATCGCTCCGAGTTCTTCCAGGGTATCCCGGTGTGTTGCGAGCCACTGCAGTGAGAATGGGTCGGAACCGATAAGAAAAAAAGGGCGCGGATTTGCCTGTGTTAGATGTCGCAGCAGATCAGCATTGCTTTGACCATAATCCAGCTTTCCCGGGGACAGACCGGGCGAATGAATTGGCAGGAGGGATGCTACTCCAGCTGGTCCGGCGATCTGAGTATTTGATTTTACGGCATCTAAGAATGCATCCACTGAGACTGAAGCAGGCAGCTCTTCTGATAATAATGGAGCTAGCAGCGGTACCAGTGAATGTGTCTGACCACTGTCATATATCATTGACAGGACGGGGCAAGCACCCAACGAATTTGCCAGAGGCAAGCATGGCAGAAACAAAAACAGGCAGCGAACCATGGTCAGTGCTAGAGGTTACCGGCAGAAAGAGGCAGTAATTGATCTCCACGCCGCAGTGCCAACAAAGGCAAAGCTGTGGCCACTTGGCCGGTATGGGTTATCACCCGCTCCAGTGCCCCAGCATTGATGTTCAGAGTCAAGGTCTGTTCATTAACCCGGTCCGGGTCAATTAGTCTTCGCCTTGCCCACTCTCTTATTCGTGATTCTTCACCTGCCGACACATCCATCAGGTACAGATCAATCCCGGACAAAAGAGGCAACCTGCCCAGTAGTCTTTCGAGAACAGCATCACAAACAGGACAATCAGTGGCGGTAAACAGCAAAATGCGGTCACCGGCCTGCAAGGTGGAAGCGTCCTGAATATCCGTGCTCTTTGGAAAATTATCACTGATCAGAAGTCCGGTATCGATCAGAATATCACCTCCAAACAACTGCTGTTGTGCCTCATCATAGGCACGCTGAAAGGCCAGTATGCGTTCGGCGTCCTCTCGCATCATACTAGCCCAAAGCCGAGCATATCGTTTTCGCTCCGACTCGTTACGAGCATGAATTCCCAGCACTTCTACTGGTGAAAGAGTTTTCGGACTGACACTACCGCGAATGCCCTGCATCAGGGTCTGATATCGTTGCCATTCCTGCTCATCCAGTCCCCATTGCCGTGGCCGGGAGATTAAAGTGTCCAACTGCTCTGTGCTATCAGTCTTTGTCCGTTGAATTGTAGTGGGATGTTGCGCAGACATCGGCTCTGTTAATGCCAGCAGAATCAGAAGCCCGGATAATATGTGCTTTCCATAAATCAGGGGTTGAATTTTTTTTCTGTACATAACGTTCAATATATTTAATTTCCATTTAGATAGTTCTGAGAACCCTGCTTGTGCCCCAATGTCAAATCTCACACCATAGTGAATGGTTAACAAGGACGACAACGACATGCTGAGGATTGATCATCATTCGCAGAAAAATGTGGCGATGAAGTAGAAACAGCATCATCCTGAGGTACCAACAGACTGGAGCCTGTTTGCAGCCAGCCAATCCCTAAGGACAGAGTGCTTACGAGAACAAGAACAGTGACAAAGACTTCCAAGAAATATGTACTCAGGGGATTTAGTATCCCGACTGGCAGGCACCAAAAGTTGATTTGATACCGGAGACTACTGGGCATGTTTCAATAGACAGCAGTCGATGCAATGGATCCTGTACCAGCACAAAACCAGGACCAATTAGGGCACCAATGATGGTGTCCAGTGGCAAAGCCTCGAATTGGCGATGTATGGCAGGCAATGGCAAGCGCAAAAAATGCCTGGCATCTCTTCCAAGTGCTGTTTCCGGCACCAGTCGATAACCTGAATCCTTCAGCAACCAGTGCAGGGCATCACCCACTGTGCTGACTTGATCTGGAAAATCTATCCTTATCTTCGCCCTCAAAAGATCAATCTGTCCAGGTAAGGGAGCAGCAATAATGGTGGAATAACGAGCGATGCGCTCTACTTCTTCACTGGTTTTGGTTATTTGACCACAGGCCAGAGCCATCTGGCTCATCATCAATAGTGCCAGACTGCCTGTCAGAGGCCAAAGCCATAACGGGAAAAGAAATTTTAGGTAAAACATAGTTGAATACCGTGTAACCATGATGCCTAAATCATTGCAGCATTTTCCAGATTCGAGAATGCTAAATCCATTCCTATGCTGTCGGGCTTTTACTCTGCCGTTTTTGCTGGTCGGTTGTATACCTTATTCATTTACAATGAGAACTTCAGATATATGGTGCTTTACATACAGCATGACATTATGAATTTCATTGATCATATCTAATCAAGACTCGAGACAGCATGGTTATCTATACCATGCAGTTTTGTTGGGATAGTTAAAGGAACTAGCAAATAAAGGGGCAGGAAAGAATCATCAATTTGCGATTTTCCATGATGCATCAACATCATACCTTGTATATGCAATGCATTTTGCACTTCAGCCAGAAAAGTCAGTACCTCTTATTGAGCCCACTGCAGAACAGTGATGAGCTAACAAGAATACCTTCCTATATAACATGAGTATTGGTCAATCCATAACCAAGTAGAGCTATTATAGAAAAATTATTGCAGATTCTGGATTTCAAAGTATTTTTTCTGTGTTCATTCTTCGCATGAATCAATATTGCAGCTGAGCATGTTGGCAGCGACATATAGATATTATTATGAAAAATCAGTCAAAAATTACTAAACTTTGCTAACCAGCTTTTGCTTCACACTTGTCTAAGTGCAGACTGTCAACTAACGGCCCAGATATACAACAGTGATAACTTCCCGAGCATGACCAAGTTCGGCACTGACAGTGAGTCGCGCCTCACGATCAAGTTTGCGCTGAGTAGGCCCTAATTCTGCCGCAGTTGGACCACCAACTGCCGGGCTGGGCCAACCGGTCAATTCCAGGTATCGCTTTTGTGCATAGGCATGACGTAACCCATGCAGTTTGCTAAGGCCCACCTTGCGAACTTGCTTGTCATAGAGATGCAACTGACTTACATATTTTTTGTTGGCCGGAATCAGGGAACCGTTGCCCGCCAATTGATGTGCCCTGTCTAATACCTCGCGCTGCTCTTTGGTCAGCAGGGGTATTTCTCGCGGACGCCCACCTTTGGTCCAGGATGGCTTCAGACGAATACGATCACCCAGATCAGCATAGCGGGGGATAAACTTGATTGACTCTTCCCTCCTCAATCCAAAAGCACGCTGCAGTTCGATGCTCATACGGATATAATCATCCCTAATATTAGCCAAGGACTCGTCATCAACTATGACTGCTTTGGAGTTGTTGGTGACATATGTCCTGTCGGGAATTCCATAATGACGGTTGGACCTGGCGATTACGCTGGCTCGGTTAATCTTTTGTGCCCACCAGCGCAGGCAGGACATACAGTTTTTGATTCGCCCAGGCGACTTGCCCTCGTCCAGCCACTTTCTTACCAGGGCCTCTATGTGTTTGGGTTTGAGTGAATGCAGAGACATATGTCGATAACCAAGTTCATGCAGCTGATTGGCGATTAGATTGAGCAAGCGAGCACGACCGGCTTGGGTCTGGAAACTGCCATCTCGATTTCGCTTGCACAACTGTTTCAGCTGATAGTTCAGGTCTCTCATCGTGCTGGTTTTGCCTTTGTTAGTGTTAATGATCCACCGCCAGCTCGTAGGCTGGCTGGGTCCGCTTATGCGGGAAAGATCCGGGGGCACTACTCCCCTCCGACCTGGTTGCCTGTATGCAGGCAACCCGACGCCTCTGCTGTGGCAGAGCACTGCCGGGAAGACTATGGCTCGTAAAGCCATTCGTTATCATCAATGGTGATTTAACACCTGCTTGTTCTTGCCCCTTCCAAAATCGCAGCTGCCAGATGCATGGCGAATCGAAAAGTTTAAATGTCGGCCCCGATAGAACCACAGTGGAAAAGGTTTAGCTCCTTTGAAGTGCTAGAACAGCCTATGTCTTGAATTTGTTGTTCAAAATAAAGCTACGGTCATAACCGAAGCCTTTGCCGCCCTGCGGGCGCATTGGCCATATTTACCAGCGCGGCTGGCGGGGTGGCCTCCCCTCCACATTAACGCTGTGGTCGCGTATGAAACCGCGTGTGATCCATGGGCGGCAGTATAATTGCCTACCCTCTGACTGAAAGCGTAAATCCCACCAGCTGATGTCGTGGTTTCTGTCGGCTTGCACCCTGGTTCCAGTGGAGGCACTTATCCTATGCAGATTCCTGATGTTCAGGCTTTTTTGTCAGATATGCCTGGTTTATCCGCAATACTTGCCAGAACCCAAGTGCTGTCTGACGGACCCGTTGAAAGATAAAGCGGTGAGTCTGTGCAATCTGACTGACCCGGTATCGCAAGTTACTGGCCGAAGTAGGTATCCCTGCCGAAAATTTTCGCCGATTAGGCACCACCTCGCGGTACTACATTAATAAGGCAATCAGTGCCGTAAAGCGGAATACAGTGTGAGGCAGTAAACAGGAGGAATAGCTAAAGAAAAGTGCCACTTTATCCCAAGTGGCCAGGGGCAAGAAGCCGAATGATATCGGCACAGTTAACTCTCTTCAGGTAACAGGATAGTCACAACTGACTCGGCACTATCGCCGGGGCCAACAATGAGCTTTAGACTCACTTCCTCTGCTTCTGCCGAACTCCCGTCTTTGGGTACTCGGTATAGCGAGAAGTGCAGACGATCTCCAGTTTCCCTGCTGGTACAAATGGCGTAGTACGCCATAAACAACACATCCCACAAGCGTCCAGATTCATCCTGATACACCTGTGCACTGTTATCCTGCTCGGACCATTCAACACAATCTTTCCAGGCGGCTCGTGTAATTGCCACCGGCAATTTAAAGCCTGCCTCTAGTGCCATGCTGCTGACATCAACCAGAATGCCATCGGCAATGGCCTGGGCACGACTGTAGATTGAAATAACCGGACCGAAGAATTCATTCAGTGCAGTCTTGTCTTTTTCTTTATCAAAGTCTTTCATTAGGTTTCTCCCCGGGAGTAAGTGAAAATACCGGAGAGCCCAACTCCCGTCGGGGAGAAAGACTCCCCGACGGGTCCAAACTGCTCAGAGCAATCCGCGTTCTGCAAAGGACACGGAATCACCGACAGTTACAATAAAGTGATCCAGCACGCGTATATCGATTAGACCCAGTGCCTTGGTCAGGCGCTTAGTAATCGCCACATCCGCATGACTGGGTTCAGCCACTCCACTGGGATGATTGTGAAAAAACATCACAGCGGCTGCGTTTAGCAACAATGCCTGCTGTACCACAACACGGGGGTACACTGAGGCACCGTCAATAGTTCCCTGGAATAACTCGACCGTTTCGAGCACCCGATGTTGATTGTCAAGAAACATACAACCAAACACTTCAGCTCTGCGTTGCGCCAGTAGCAGCCGCAAAAAATCGCGGGTCTGATTCGGCGTAGGCAGTTCAGCACCGGGTTGGTGCAACATGCTCAACACGTTTAAGGCCAATTCCAGCAAGGATTGCTTTTCAATGTCGTTCAGGGTCTCGGGATCGAGCACCGCCATACGATTGGTTACGGTTTGCTTCGCCTTTGCTGGCGAGTTCTTTGAAGCCATGACAGGTCTCCTTAAATGCGGAGACCTGCCCCGCAAGGAGTTGGTCTCCTTACGGATTAAAAGAATGGCAGTATCGACTAATACTGCCAGGGGTACTCAGGGGTTGGACTTTGATGTCCTATCAGTCGGAACCGGATAGGGCTGGCCCTCGACCTTGATCCACTTCAGGCGTAACAGCCGGGACTTCAGGCTGACTCCTGTGGATCCACTGCGATCACCCGATTTGAAAGTAAAGGTTTCTGCCTGCAAGTCGCTGAGATGAAATCCCACCAACACTTTCATGTCGGCGGCGACAGCGGGCATTAACTGGCGAACCAGTACCTTTGCTTCATCGCCCGCCACTACACAATCAAAGTAGGTATGACGGACATTGTCGGCAGGGCCTCGAATGGCAGCGATGTTGACACAAAGAAAGGGGTTGCCATTCTCTGGAGTAACCTCTCGCACACGATTGAGGTAACCAATACCATTGATATCAAGATCGAAAAACTTCGGTTTTTCGGGGTTGGTCTGACTATCATTCATTACAATTTCTCCTCGAACAATGAATTGAAGATGTCGAGAAACATGATTCCCTGACGGGAATCAGATGCCCGACAGGGTAAGTAAAATCAGGACTTGTCCTGACTGGGATTGACGGCGAGCCGCGATGTCATTTCACAATCCAAAAACATCTTTTTGCCACTGAGACCGCAGTGGTCACGTAAAAACAGTTATTCTTCTGAGTAGCGGATATCAGCAGATGCCGCGTTGGACCACTAGGGCCAAAACCGAGCACCAAAGCCTGTCTATAACAGATGCCTGACCCACTGGCCGTGTCGGGAAACTGGCCAACATTTCAGGCGAAATAAAATCAGTGACTCCCAGGCCGATGATGTATGGCATACATATTGTTTTTCGCAGTCATCGGGCATCAGTGGTCGCATCAGTTTCTGTGGATTCCACTGCATCAGCCTCGGTCTGCTTGCGGCGGAATACCACCGGGCGCAGAGCCGGAAGCCGCTCCCCGCTGAGAATCTCTGCTGGGACCTCCCCCATCTGTTGTCGGGCCTTGTCGGCTTCTGCAGTGTTTTGCGACAGATCCTCCCTACTGACACCCATTGAGGCAAAACCCTGAGGCACTGCGAACACGCGGCGTACCCAGCGGCCGCTGGCATGCACTTGTTCATCCAGAGCGGTTGGCAGATCTACACCCAAGTGGCGGCAGGTCATGGCGGTGCACAGCATACGGTCAAATTCGGCCAGCATTTGGGCAGCACGGAAGGCATAGGGATTAGCAAACTGCAGGGACACCCGCTGTGGCTGGCTGGAACTGGCAATAGTAAACTCCAACCCACTTTGGCTAGCGGCCAGGCTTTCGAGCTGCTGCTGGACTCGTTGTAATTGCGCTCGGCTGGCGGCAATCGCCTCTTCCACTTTGACCAACCACCAGTCCGCATAGGGATCATCGAACCGAACCGCCTGCCACATGGATTTCAACCGATCCGCAAAACCAATCAGTCCAATAATGGCTGATTTGCCTTCCGAACTGCGTCGGCCTCGAATCAGGGTCTGTGCCTGGTAGGTCTGTATCTTGAGCCAGACTTCTCCTTGTAAGGCACCGATTGAACCATGACTATCCCCTGCATTGTCTTTTTCCTCTGCAGTCTGTATTGCGTCATTCATACTTTGTATTCCTGTAGAAAATGGCTGAGGGTGTAATTTACCCATGACCATTCAAGTCAGACGACCATTTATCTCATCAGGACATGTGATGGTTTTTTCAGATATGCATGCTTTCTTGATCAGTAGGGAGTTCGCGTATTAGTCTCTGCAAACTTGATAGCAATCTTTATTCAGGAAAGGAGCAAGCTGTTTACAGTGGAAACAGCAGTTTAGAAAGGCAGACAGAATTTGTCTGAACAAGTTGTGCCTTATGCTATCAATCCAACTTAAGTTGGATCTGCGACACATTGGTATGTTTTTCTATTTGCGAGGATGAAGGGTTAATGCGTGGATTTGATTTCCTTTTTGGACTTTCCCAGATAAGTGAAAATTCAGGAGTGGTGACTGTTACCAAGGAGTTGAGCCATTGCTATTCTCGGACTTTAACTCGAAGCTAACCTTGCGGCTGAATTTTGTGCAGCCTTGCCTATTGCCAACAGTTCAATCCCTTCCGGTGCTTCTCCGTAATCCTCCCAGCGTTGTACCAGCAGCCAGATGGCACGCAATGCAATACCGGTTTCTTGATTGAGTGCCAGGTAATCGGCAGCTGTTAGGGTACCGTCGCCCCGCAGCTTTCTTGCTTCCAACCAGGCATGCCACAATCTGTGAGTGTCCTCTTCTCCTGGTTCCGATGGTCGACCAACTGACGGGGCCAATGTCAGCAAACGTCGCCATCTTGTGTATTCTCGGCTACTTAGCCCAAACAATTGCTGCATCATCTCCAGGGGAGCATCGGCAACAATCATGGTTCGTTGCAGATCTTCAGCTTCCCTCTGGCACTTCAGGTGTTCCAGCATCGGCCAAAACACGGTACGATCCAAGTCAATCTTCAGGCAGTGCGTGCGCAAGGCATCCGCCCGGTACAGATCAGATAAACTGACTTCCTTCAGTGCCTCCAGTTCTTTTGGCCCGAAATTCATTGCCCTAAGAGCTTGCTGGTCACCTTCGGCCAGACAACGCATCGCATAAAGCAATACAGCAGTGGTGAGATCAGCTTCCTTGTTTGACTTGTTCAATGTCATGTTTATCCTCCTGGTAGCCACAGTTTCACATCGTATTCAACGGCTTGCCGCTTAATGGAACGGCAGGTCTCAAGCATTCTCAGGTACAACTGCCAATCTGGCGGACTAAGCTGTTGCCAAAATTTACTGGTCATCCAGAACACATTCGGGGGCTCAATACTGTCAATCAACAATTCCACATTGTGAGCGGACAGTGCCTTGTAGAGAATTGAATTTCGTTCTATATAGTGCAGAACAGCATCGGTCGGGGCCTCGGCGATTGCACTACAGGCGGCCAGTTGCCACCAAAGAGCAGATACCATTAGCGGCATATCAGTGCCGTCTGGTTCGGTCAGAGCCAAAGGCGGCACATCATGCAATAGAAAACCGAGACCAAGTTCAGGAACCTGAATGACCCGCTCACTCAGATTGTATTGTTCTGCCAGCTGACGGGCGCATAGCCAGTGCCGGTGGCGCAGCGACGATAAATCTGACTCATCATCCATGATTCGAATTTCATCATTCTCAAGAATCAACTCATCTGTCGCCAGCTTATGGTATGCAGTCTTTTGAGTCGGTAGCTTGGTCATAACCTCTGCTTCCGCCACTTGATTTGAATTGCTTCTGTTGTTCAATTTGGGTCTGTCTGCATAAACAGCCTGTTTTTTAGGCTGAATGTTAAGCTTTACCTTCTCAGTGATCGGCCTTTCCTCTGCCATAACTTCGCTTTCCCGGGGCAAGAAATGATCGAACGGCTTGCCAGCCAGTTGCGCCTCAAGAGCTAGATGGATGACATGTTGACTGCGCTCGGACTCGACAGCCAGCTCATTCTCAAGTGCGGCGGCTAGTATTTGAGTGTCCCATTCGGCACAATCATGACGACGGCATAACTCGGCAAAGACCGCATCGAATTCCTCCTGCTCACCAATGCCGAGGTAACTCCATAGCTCACTGGTGGCTCGAGCCAATGCCCGTATTCTTTCAACCTGAGGGCGACCGAGACCAGCACTCAGAGCTTCGTGCATTACTGGCCAAAGTGTCGTTACCGCATAACCCATCTTTGATATCATGGTGTGGCTCAGGCTGAAACCACGATCACGAAACAGTTGCTCCAGTTGTCGCAGGGAAAGTGACTCGACCGCCAGCTCTTTCTCGAGCATGGCCTTGACGGAAAAAACAGCCAAGGCCTTGTCGATAAATGGCAAACCTCCGCGTAATTCATTTTCTCGCAAGTGTGCAAACAAGACAGAAGATTCACCGTCCCAGGGTCTGAACACACAGTCCACTAGCCGATAACGCACTTCTGAGGTTTCGGCAAACAGTTCCTGAAGAATCTGCAATCGCGTATTGCCGCCAGAATGCAGTACATAGTCCTGTTTACCGGGCTCCTGGGTGATGATTAGGGGTTGGTCAAGACCTGCATAGCGAATTGATGCCTTAATGCGCTGATACTCGGGGTTAGATTTTCGGCGTGGATTGCCTGGATAGTGGCGGATAGATCTAACATCCACCTGGCGGTTTGCCTGAAAGGCAATGTCATCTTGAATCAGATTATCAGTTTTGAGGGTCTGTTCTGTCGTGGTATGCATTCTAGACTCACCGTGTTCTATTTATGCTGATTGCCTGCGGTATTTCCACAGCCTTTATGGTTGCGAGTTGGCCCACTAGATTGAAGAAGGCTGAGCTGTGGCACGGTCTCCAGCCGACCGGCAGTGCCGTTGGCAACCACACGGCTGATCTGTTCAATCCGCCCCGCCATGAGCGGACTTGCAAGACGTTGATTTTCGGCAATCTGGTACAGATAGAACACGGGTACATTGCATCCCGCAGCAAGGTCTGCCCGTTCCCTATCGCAAGCCTGTTTTAGAAAGGAATAAAGGTTCATGCAACATAATTTAGCATTATGCAAAACTAATTGCAAGCATTTTTGAAAATAAATTTGTTTTTTAGCAAATTATTGTTAATATAGTATGCATGATGCGCAAAGTTAGCGAGATTCGACTCAAGAATCTTGAAACTCTTATAGAGGAAGCAGGCTCGGCTACCCAGCTGGCAAGAGTCGCCAGCACTAATGGCTCATACCTCAGCCAGCTCCGTCACCAGTTCCCAGCCCCGAATGGCAACCCACGGGGTATTGGCAACGAGTTGGCGGGGAAACTAGAACGGGCCATGAACAAACCATCCGGTTGGTTGGATGTCCTGCACGAAGAGGGTGATGCCAGTGGGAAAAAAACTGCCGCTACCATTCCGGGAAACCGTAGACTGCTACCCTTAATCTCCTGGGTTCAGGCTGGAAACTGGCAGGAAATTTCCGAAGCCCATACGTCTGATTATGAGGCAGATTTGTTGTCTTGCCCGATAAGGTGCAGCCCGGAATCCTTTGTGTTGCGTGTCCGGGGTGCCAGCATGCAACCACGATTCAATGAAGGTGACTTAATTTTTGTGGATCCCAATGTAGCACCCGACCATGGCAAGTTTGTGGTGGTAAGACTCACTGAATCCAATGAGGCTACCTTTAAACAACTTATGATCGAAGACGGTAAACACTATCTCAAAGCCATTAACCCTGACTGGCCCCAGCGCATCATCGAAGTAAACGAGGAAGCCATCATTTGTGGAGTGATCGTTTTCAAGGGTGAGGTGATCTAGGCGCTACCTCAGCATGCCTACTTCTTACTTTCAGACCGATTCAAACTAAAGTTGAGATTTAGGGCGAAGGCAATTCGAATACGATCCGCTCTGATGTGCTGGAAACATCGCGGCTCCGAGATAAAACTCACCTACCAGGCCCACTCCCATCGCTCTGCAAAAGAAATCATGGCAGAACTGGGCCGTAGCTGGTGCGATATGCCTATTAGCCACATCTTTTGTCAGAAAGTAGATCAGCGTAGGAGTACTCGGGATCGCTTCTTTCATACAGCAGATAGGTATTGGTGTAATGGATCATGGTGTTATAACCAGTCCATATGTTCTTATGACCAAGAGCAGGATCGTGCTTGCGATTCAAATAGCCATCCAGCATGGCCATTAAGAAAGTTGGCCGATTCAATGAGTTAACCACACGGCGATTGAGCGTCAGGCTAGGCGGGTTCCTATTTCGTCTATTGTGCTGGAAGCGGTCGCAATCGGTCGGCGTGATGCCCTCACAGCACCAGAGTGAAATCTGGACTCAGCTCTACCGAGACGGTGATTTGGTACACCGGATCAAGTTTTCCGCCTTTTTCCAACACACGTTTACCACTACCCAGGTCGATTGCATCTTGATCAATGCGCGAAAACCACTGATGGCGATGGCGGTCAGCAAAAAACAGGAATAAACGTTTTACCTTGATACTTGTGGTTTGCTCTAACAGTGCCTGCATACGGCGCGGGCCGAGATTTACTAGGCCTTCCATGATCACATCCGCCATGTGGAAGGTTTCATGCCGGGGCAACTCATCCAGTAACTCCAGGTAGGCTCGCTCGGGTGTGGACATTACCAGAGGCCAGTTCCATTGCCCCCATGGGATCACACGTAACGCACCTTTGAGTACTTTACTTTCCGGTGCAGTTTGATCCAATGACAGAGCTTCGTTTGGCTGTTCACAGGGGGGCAAAAAACGTTGCCGATTGTGGCGAATAAACACTTGCTCCAGTGGCAGTTTGTCCAGCCATGCGGGCAACTTTTCATCGCTATACAGGTGAATGCTTTGTTGCGACGGAGACACATAGTGAGTATGCCCCTGTAGCTCCAGAGCAGTGCGCCCGCCTATAGAGACTGGAAGCTCTAACAGGGTTTGCAGGGAAATAACCAACTGCTCCCAGCCGAGTTCCCCACGAGGCCGGCGGTACACGCCGCGAACCGGCTGCTCCAACCAACCACTTGAAACGTACTTTGCACGCAGGGAACGGTAGTATCCTCGCTCTTCCAGCCATGACGCATCGACCAGTAATCCTTCCGGTAATAACTGCTCAAGGCGGTTTATTTTACTTTTATTTTGTTCACTCATAGTGTTCAAAATAGCATATATATAAACCCTAGCCAAGTTTAAATAAAGTTTTATATGTACACTCAAAATATACAAATAGACATAATGTTAAACCAGCCATTCACTGGAAATAACGTTCCTTGGTCGTCATCCACTGGCGAAACACCGGTCGAGGTTGGCAGATATTCGCTCCTGCAATATCTGCATTCACACCACCCCTGGTGCTTAGCGTCGAAATACTCACGGCATCCAATCCGCGTAGGGTTGGTCGCAATTAAACAGCGATCTGTTTACGGTATCCAAACGGCGGACGGTTGGTGCATGGTTCAGTCCAGATGGAGAGGCACTTCTCCAAGGTCTGATCGATGGAGTTTGTGGGAGCACTGAAGGCTCACCAATGGTGATTGAACGACAGCCACACGTTCACTGGCGCAGTAATGGCTCGATGCCTTAAATGTGCCACACAGCACTTGCTGAAATCTTACCGACCTAAGGCGGGAAGAATTGAAGTTAGTGCGTTCCCTGGGGATGGAACGGGCGGGGGAACGCCCTTCTCAAGATAGCGGCTGGAAGGCAAAACTTACTGGATTTTGTATTACAGCCGACATCTTGCGGTCGACACTGCCAAACATCCTTCACATGCAATCATTTGGCAAAAAGCTTTATAGCGACATTAGCAGTTCGATATGATGGTCATCTTGATAATAATGACTATAACGGCATCCTGAGCTGCGAGTTAAGTGCAAAAAGAGCGGATCGCAGTAGATGAGTTCACTTCTCTTATAGTCATACTTCCGAGGGCACTGAAGGGCGGGTTTGTTAACCTGCTACAAAGGATGGTCACCGCTGAAATCGTTCAGGACAAGTTAATCTAGGCTAGTACCAATATT
>JAPORB010000167.1 GCA_026710425.1 Gammaproteobacteria bacterium | reverse complement strand
CCCAACCTGGACTCGAACCAGGAACCAAGTGATTAACAGTCACCTACTCTACCATTGAGCTATTGGGCAGCAGAACCCCGGTCAAGTGGGCTGCTTACACTCATATTTGAAGTTTGAAGGGCTCCAAATACAAGGACATTCTAATAAGTTATACAGATAAAGTCAATACCGAATGCATTGCCACCTACAATTTGGACCATGCATCAAGGCCGACAATCAATTTTGGGAGCAATCCATATGGACCGGCATGATCTATCCATGTTGATTCTGCCATCTTGTATGGCCAACCAGTGGTCGAAGGAATCAGTTTGTCGAACGAATTTCTTGTGAGTCTCTTTGCCTATGACTGGATAGAAACCCAGATTCTCGAAAACTACTCAAAGTTGACTTATAAGTTTCTTTTGGCCATTTTTGCTTTTGTTGTCGGTTTCCTGAGGGAGGGCATATTGTATGCTGACGCAAAGTTCATAATTCGCTTTCTGACTAATGAGAATATTCCCTGCCAGAGTACTTAATGGCCATGTAATACTGAACCGAAATTATTTCCGCCTCAGAGCGATGTTCTCTGAAGCATCTGTAGAATTAGTCATGTGTAAAGCCCATCAAGAAACGCTAAGATAATTACGTTTGATTGAGATTATGGTTCATTGATCTTCACAAATTTTTGCCGCTATCCACAAGTGTAGTTTACCTTCGCTTTCAATTGTAGATGCCATAGGAATTGGCTCATTATGTTGATCGCTACATTTCTCTTAAATATATAGGCGACATAAATTAGTGTAGCGTTTTCTTGTGTTAAATTATATCTACATAAAATAAGTCAGGTATTTGTTAGTAAACATGATGCTAAACTGATTGTATCAATAAACCTTATTAATGAGAACGAGATCTGTAAATCCGCCAATATATCCTTTGAGCCGCACTTCTGGAAAAATTATTAAGAATCAGGTCGGCAAGGTTTCCAAGACTATAATTCCCCACTCAATAAAGAAGTTAGTGATTGGACAGTTCAAAATACAGCCAAATTTCCTAGCATTTTGGCTGAGTTAAAAATTAAAAGTAATTAATGTTGCTGAAACCTGGAAGAGCAATAGGATAGTTGTATGAACAACTGTGTATATAAAAATCGATTACTTATCCCCCGGGAATCAATTGCATAATCCATGAGCAAGCAATTTCAGATCAAAGCAAATTTCAAGCCAGCTGGTGACCAGCCTACTGCTATTGCACAACTGGTGCAGGGACTTGAGGACGGCCTGCATGCACAGACCCTGCTGGGAGTCACCGGATCGGGAAAAACTTTCACTATTGCCAATGTCATCGAGACCGTGCAGCGTCCGGCCCTAGTCATGGCTCCCAACAAAACACTGGCCGCACAACTTTATGGTGAGTTTAAGGAATTCTTTCCAGAAAATGCTGTGGAGTATTTTGTTTCCTACTATGACTATTACCAGCCTGAAGCCTATGTTCCATCCTCGGATTTGTATATAGAAAAAGACGCTAGCATCAATGATCATATTGAGCAGATGCGTCTTTCGGCCACCAAGGCCCTGCTGGAGCGACCAGATGTCATCGTGGTTGCCACGGTGTCAGCAATCTATGGTCTGGGTAATCCTGATGCCTATTTGCAGATGGTGGTGCATCTGGACCGTGGTGGCCGTATGGATCAGCGTAAGCTGCTGAAACGGTTGGCAGATTTACAGTACACACGCAATGACATGGAACTGCGCCGAGCAACCTATCGTGTTCGAGGCGACGTAATTGATATCTATCCGGCAGAATCGGAGCGCAATGCTTTCCGCATTGAGTTGTTCGATGATGAGGTGGAAAAACTATCCTATTTTGATCCTCTTACCGGCAGCATCATCAAGGAAGTCCCTCGCCTTACCGTATTCCCTAAATCTCACTATGTTACCCCCCGGAATATCCTCCTTGATGCTCTGGATGAAATCAGGGAAGAGCTATTGCAGCGGTTACAACTGCTGAACCATCAAAATAAGCTGGTAGAGGCACAACGGCTAGAGCAACGTACCAGATATGATCTGGAAATGATTCAGGAATTGGGTTACTGCAACGGCATTGAGAATTACTCCCGTTACCTCTCAGGCCGGGAAGCGGGGCAGCCCCCACCAACATTGTTTGATTACTTGCCACCCAATGCATTGGTTGTGGCTGATGAGTCTCATGTCTCCATCCCACAGTTGGGGGCAATGTACAAAGGTGACCGTTCTCGCAAAGAGACCCTGGTGGAATATGGTTTCCGTCTGCCGTCGGCTTTGGACAACAGGCCACTACGATTTGAGGAATGGGAGGCACTGACCACTCAGATCATTTTTGTTTCTGCGACGCCGGGGCCTTATGAAGATGAACATGAAGGGCAAAGGGTGCAGCAGGTGGTACGTCCCACCGGGTTGGTGGACCCGGAACTTGATGTCCGTCCCGCTTGCAGCCAGGTGGATGACCTGCTTTCCGAGGTACAGCGTGTGGTAGCACAAGAACAGCGGGTACTTGTCACAGTGCTGACCAAGCGCATGGCTGAGGATTTGACAGATTACCTGGCCGATCACGGCGTACGCGTGCGCTATATTCATTCAGATATTGATACGGTGGAGCGCACTGAAATTATCCGGGATTTGCGCCTTGGTAATTTTGACGTTCTGGTAGGAATTAACCTACTGAGGGAAGGGTTGGATATTCCAGAGGTATCTCTGGTAGCTGTATTGGATGCAGACAAGGAGGGATTTCTGCGCTCGGATCGTTCGCTGATTCAAACCATTGGTCGGGCTGCACGCAACCTCAATGGCAAGGCCATACTCTATGCTGACGATGTAACTGGCTCGATGCAGCGGGCGATTGACGAATCCGACCGACGACGCAATACCCAGTTGGCTTTCAATAAAGAGCATGACATCACTCCTGTCGGGGTTAGCAAGCGGGTACTGGATGTAATGGAAGGAGCCTATGCTGTGGCTGGAAAAGGTTCACGGGGAAGGGGCAGGACTGAAAAGAGTGGTGCCCTGACTCGACTAAACCTTACCAACCCCGCTGAGGTTAGGAAGGAAATCGAGTCGCTGGAGAAGCAGATGTACGAACAGGCGAAGAACCTGGCCTTTGAGACAGCTGCTGCCACCCGTGACCGTATTGCAGAACTAAGGGAAGGATTGCTAAGGCAGTGAGTCGTCGAAGGTATTACTTCTGAAGTTTCAACTGGGATTCTTGTTAGACACAAAAAATGTGCCAAACCTATCGACAAGACAACCAATTTTTCAGTATAATTATCACTTTTTGAGAAATGGAAACAAAGATAGGATTAAACTCTACAGGCGCGTAGCTCAGTTGGTTAGAGCGCTACCTTGACATGGTAGAGGTCACCAG
>JAPORB010000197.1 GCA_026710425.1 Gammaproteobacteria bacterium | reverse complement strand
GGAACTATCAGAAAATTGGCCCTGACTCTTACAATCCCATAAATTCTCAAGCCCCCGGAGATTTATCAGGTCTGATTCAGCCCTTTTCTTTGCAACAAAACTTGGGAGTGTCCAATGCCTGTCGGTTATTATGCAAACAATAGTCATCGGATTAGAAGGCCTTACCTGCAATCAATCTCTTGTTATTGTTTGAAAACATTCCTGCAGCTAGGAAAATAATCAGGGGATAGGTGCAATAGTCTTAAACTAGACCCAAAAAGAGTTACAATTCAATCTTGTGTTGCCGTAGCACTGACGAGACAGGCAAAATCGGGTCTTACGACAATAAAAGCTTCGGTATCAGGAATCATCATTACAAAAGGGCTGGTATGACAATCAAATCGGATCGCTGGATTAAGGAGAAGGCAACCACCATGGGCATGATTGAACCATTTGAATCCAGCCAGATTCGTCAGGTCGATGGTCAGAAAGTAATTTCTTATGGTACTTCCAGCTATGGCTATGACGTACGATGCGCCAGTGAGTTCAAAATCTTCACTAATGTTCACACGACCAACGTAGTTGATCCAAAAAACTTTGATGAGGGCAGTTTTGTCAGCATTGATGAACCAGTCTGTGTGATTCCGCCCAATTCATTCGCCCTGGCCCGAACAGTCGAGTATTTCAGAATTCCTAGTGATGTACTCACTGTGTGCCTGGGTAAGTCCACTTATGCCCGCTGCGGCATAATTGTCAATGTCACCCCGCTTGAGCCAGAATGGGAAGGGCATGTTACCCTCGAGTTTTCCAACACCACACCGCTACCGGCCAAAATCTACGCCAATGAGGGCGTGGCCCAGATGTTGTTCTACCAATCGGACGAACAATGTGAGGTCACCTACAGGCAACGGGACGGAAAATACATGGGGCAAACTGGTGTAACACCACCCAAGGCCTGATTCAGCACTCTCTGCCAAGACGTTGGTTCTCTGACGTTTGACGGCAAAATGTCAATTTACCGACGCTCAACATGGTTCCTAGCTATCAAATTAGCTAGTCATTTGCCTGAATAAAACCTTCTCAAGCCAGTAAATACAGGCCTTTTGGAAGTTTTGCTATATTTTGAATGGACTTGGAACAATTATTGCAGTTACAGTAATTCGAGAAGCTTTTGCCAGTTAACTTGCTGTACAATTTGGACGAATAATGAATGAGAGATAGTTGTTAACCAGATTCCGGGAATGCAGCTAAAAGAGAATCAACTGCTGAAATTTTAAATTTCAGTACTGGAACTCGGGAAGGTGAAATTGATTATTTTACTTCTACATATATCAGTAATTCGCCAGAGTTATGAATAAGTCTAGTGCAACTAGAAAAAAATATGAGGTACAGTTAGTAACAGAAGTAACCAAAAATATAAAAACAAGAAAGAATAAGCAGAAGATTCTCTTTCTGCAAATGAAGTCAGGGACCTGGATTATATTCTTCAGGGCCAAGGGAGAAAGGAGCATGATGAAACCAAGGTTGTGCAAGCCGGACCGGCAGTTGCCGTCGGATTATGCTAGCTACCAGTCCAGACTTTCATGGTCAGTACCTCTGGCCTTGCTACCGCTTTCTTACCCAAGCCTCCCGAATACCTATATTGAATCGGTCGCTGATCGAACTGCGATCAATGCGTTCGTTGCTTTGTAGCACATTGGATGCACACTGCTGCGAACATGTCAGTTGAAACATCGAAAAGCTGTCAATCAGTATTCACTAATTACTGCGGAACCTAGGGTATGCGACTAACAAGAGGGACATCGGCTGCCGACAGGGTGCAGATGCCTGAAGAGTATAGCGGGAATGAGCTTGATGATATCGTTGAGCGTCATGCTCCGTTGGTCAAGCGTATTGCGTATCACCTGCTTCTGCGCATGCCATCAAGCGTACAGATTGATGACCTTATCCAGTCTGGCATGATAGGTTTGCTGGAAGCCGCTCGCAAATTTGATGTGTCCAGGGGGGCCAGTTTTGCAACCTATGCGGGGATACGCATTCGAGGAGCAATGCTGGATGAGGTACGCAAGGGGGACTGGGCACCGCGTTCGGTGCATCGCAAGTCCCGCAAAGTGGCTGAAGCGATAAAAGCCATTGAGTCGCGCACTGGCCAAGATGCCAAGGACCAGGAAATTGCACAGGAACTGAATATCGACTTGGATGCCTATTACGGGATTCTGCAAGATACCACCGGAAGCCGACTGTTCAGTTTTGATGATATCATGGATGGCGATGACTCAGCCATTGAGATGGCGGCGGGTGATTTGCCGGGGCCCTGTGATGGCTTGCAACGCGATTCTTTTAAAAAACATCTCATTCGTGCGATTGATAGCCTGCCCGATAGGGAAAAACTGGTGCTAGCACTCTACTATGACGAGGAACTCAACCTGAAAGAGATTGGTGAGGTGATTGGAGTCAGTGAATCTCGAGTTAGCCAAATTCATAGTCAGGCTGCTATGCGTTTGCGATCAAGACTTTCCGACTGGCACTGAATCTGAAACTCGGAATGCACAACTTTCTGCAACGGGTTATTTTACGGGACTGAGCTTCGTACACTTGCGCTTGTTTAGTCTCGCCCTTTCCACTGTTCAAGGATTCTGCTTTTCTCTTGCCCCGACCTGGGTTGAAATCCCGGGGGCGGGGATATTAGGTCGGTTTCCCACTTAAACCCTGCCGCTGTAATTCATCAAGGTTGGCCTAGCCTACGAATGCGGATGAGAAAAGCAAAGCATATCACCGCAAATTTTTTCAAATCGGGTTACCCTGTGGCTTATGAATGATATTGCTGCCAATCCGGCAACATCAGAGTCCGCGGTGCCCATGCTGTCCGGTAGCGACTTGTATTGTGAGCGTGATGACCGTGTGCTGTTTCAAGGACTCACTTTCACTTTGGCGGAAGGTCAGGTACTGCAGGTAGTGGGTAATAACGGCTCCGGCAAAACCACGCTACTCAGTATTCTCTGTGGACTTAATGACAGCTTTGAAGGAAAGATAAACTGGTTTGGAAAGCCAGTAAACGAGAATCGGGAGCTGTTTCTGGCCTCGCTGCTGTACCTTGGCCATCGGATTGGAGTGAACAGGGTGCTTACCCCGCTAGAAAATCTCCGCTGGAACTGTGCGCTGACTCAACCGGTACACAAGTCGAAAATTCTGAAAGTATTGCATTCTGTAGGCTTGAGTGGTTTTGAATACTCGCAGTGCTGTATCTTGTCGGCAGGCCAACAACAACGGGTTTCGCTAGCACGACTATTGCTTACCCGGGCTCAGTTATGGGTGCTGGATGAACCGTTTACCACACTGGATACTGATGGGGTTGAATTGCTGGAACAACTCATTAGCCAACACGCCAAACAGGGGGGTGCGGTGTTGGTAACCAGTCATCACCGTCTCAAAATCAGCAACCTACAAATGCTGACGCTGGGAAAGCAAAGGGCCTAGCACTCATGGCACCTGTGACAACAGGCATCGCAGGCACGGGCAGTGCCTTTATGGCCACACTTAAACGGGATCTGCTTATCGCCAGCAAAAGGAAGAACGACATGCTTAACCCCTTTATGTTTTTCCTGATAGTGGCTAGTCTTTTCCCCATCGCAGTTACCCGGGAACCACAACAACTCACTGATATCTCTGCCGGGGTGCTGTGGATTGCCGCCTTGCTGGCATCATTGCTGGCTATGGACTCTCTGTATCGGTCCGATTTTGAGGATGGCTCCCTAGCCTTGCTGTTGCTATGTCCTCAACCCCTCTATTTTATGGTGTTGGCAAAGAATTTGTCACATTGGCTGGTCAGCGGACTGCCGGTTGTACTGGTGTCTCCGCTCATTGCCTACATGCTGAAGTTGCCTGCCGAATCCTATCTGCCGCTATTTTTGAGCCTGTTGGTGGGCACGCCAGTGCTCAGTCTGCTGGGTTCCATTGGAGTTGCGCTGACTGTAGGACTGGGGTCACGAGGCCTGATCCTGGCAGTGATCACCCTGCCTATGACTGTCCCAGTGCTGATTTTCGGCACCCTGGCGGTTCAGGAACCTCGGTTCGGTGCCGACCTGGCAGGTTATCTGGCGATTCTGGGTGCCCAGTTGCTGGCGGCAATTGCCTTGGCACCACTGGCCTCGGCGGCTGCGCTGCGTATCAGCGTCAACTGAAACGGAACAGGATCCCTCACAATAGAATCGCTAACTGACTAATTAGCGTAATTGCAATGAGTTACAATACACCATGCGGGCGTGACTAGGTCCCATGCTATAATTGCTATTTGAAATTTATTGCAAAATCAAGCGAGTAATCGTGCCGTGAACTGGACTTGGTTCCATCAATTAGGTTCACCCAAATCCTTTTATGCACTGACCAGCCAGTGGCTGCCTTGGTTGGTGACTGTCATGGTGATTTCCATGACGGCGGCCTTGGTGTGGGCCTTGCTCTATATTCCGCCCGATTATCAGCAAGGCTATACTACCCGGATTCTGGTAATTCATGTGGCGGTGGCCGGAACTTCGTTGGCTTTCTTTCCGCTGATGGCGGTGGCCGGCACCATTACTCTGGTCTGGCGAATTAAACTTGCGGATATGGTGGCCAGAAACGCCGCCACTCTAGGTGCCTGGTTTTCATTCGTGACACTGGCTACCGGATCACTGTGGGGCAGCGTGATGTGGGGCACCTGGTGGGAATGGACTGATGCCAGGCTGGTCTCCATGCTTTTTCAGTTTTTTCTGTTGCTGGCCGTGATCGCCTTGCGCTCTGCCATGGATGATAACGACAAGGCCGCCAAGGCCTGTGCACTCCTTTCCATCGTTGGCTGCATCAATGTGGTAATCATTAAGTATTCAGTAGAATGGTGGAATGTGCTGCATCAGCCTAATAGCCCGGTGGGTATGTCAAACAGCGGTGCAAACGGACCTGAATTTTGGCTACCAACTTTGCTCATGGTGGTTGCCGTCTATCTGTTCCTGACAGTCAGCTTGATTTTGTCAACACGAAATGAAATTTTGCACAGGGAACGAAAAGCCCAATGGGTTCGGGAACTGCTTGCAGCGTCCTGACCGGATGAGGCTTTTTGCCAATCCATGCTTGCGGAAATCCAGTTTACAAGCCTTGCAGAGTTTCTGGCGATGGGCGGTTACGGATTCAACGTTTGGTCTGTATATGTAATTTTTGCCGTATTTGTCATAGTCAACTTACTGGCACCACTGCACAGACGCAAGCAAATAGTAAGGGAGTTCAAACGGCGGGAGAGTCGGCAGTCACAGAATGTGACGGACTTTGATAACCTTGAGTCAGGCAATCGACAAGAAGACCTCCAAGGTCAATTGAATGAAAGCCGGGACAAGGCTGCTAACCTGCCAGGAGATAGAAAGTGAAGCCGCATCGACAGAAACGTCTGGGAATTATCCTGTTCATAACCGCAGGTCTGGCCATTGCTGCCGGACTTACCTTGTTTGCTCTGCGTCAAAATATCAACATGTTCTTTACGCCGACACAGGTGGTCCGGGGCGAGGTAACCAGCGGAGTAAATTTTCGTATCGGTGGCATGGTTAAGGAGGGGTCACTGATGCAGGCCGGGGACAGTTTGCAGGTCCAGTTTGTTACCACCGATTTTGTCAACGAGGTTCCGGTCAGTTACACAGGAATACTTCCCGACCTGTTTCGTGAGGGACAGGGCATTGTGGCAGAAGGTCAGATCGATATCAGCGGCATTTTTCAGGCCTCAAGGGTACTCGCCAAGCATGATGAGAACTATATGTCGCCAGAGGTGAAGGCAGCATTGGATGCCGCAGGTGCCTCTTCTGAAAATTACTCCATGGCACTTGAATCGGAAAGTTAGATGATCCCTGAGCTTGGTTCGTTTTCTCTGATACTTGCCCTGTGCCTGAGTGGTCTGCTTGGCACCCTGCCGCTGGCTGGTGCGCATTCCGGTAACGCACTGTGGATGAATCTTGCCAGACCGCTCACAGTCGGTATCTTCGTATTTCTGGGTTTGGCCATCAGTATTCTGGCCTGGGCTTTTGCGACTAATGATTTTTCGGTCAGCTTTGTGGCCCAGCATTCCAACACTCTGCTCCCCATGCGCTACAAGCTAACCGCAGTCTGGGGAGGTCATGAGGGCTCCTTCCTGCTGTGGACTTTTATGCTGGCAGGCTGGATACTGTCGGTAGGCACATTTAGCCGAAGCATGCCGTTGGATTTTGTGGCCCGGGTGTTGGCGGTGCTGGGTTTGCTGATTTTTTCCTACATTTTGTTCATGCTGGCCACATCAAATCCTTTCGATCGCATTGTACCCTTGCCTCCAGCCGATGGTGCTGATCTGAACTCAGCACTACAGGATCTTGCCTTCATTCTGCATCCTCCTACTCTGTATATGGGCTATGTCGGTTTTTCTGTGGTGTTTGCCTTTGCCATTGCGGCATTGCTCAGTGGTCGCATGGATGCCGCCTGGGCCCGATGGTCTCGACCCTGGGCCAATCTATCTTGGGCTATACTGACTCTGGGCATTGCCCTGGGCAGCTGGTGGGCCTACTACGAACTTGGCTGGGGCGGTTACTGGGCTTGGGATCCGGTGGAAAACCCGCCCTTGATTGCCTGGTTGCTGGGCACGGCATTGATTCATTCACTGGCGGTAACCGAAAAGCGCGGTGTGTTCAGAAGTTGGACGGTTTTACTGGCCATTCTGGCTTTTTCCGGTAGCCTGTTGGGCACATTTATTACCCGTTCCGGTCTACTCACTTCGGTTCATGCCTTTGCCAGCGATCCGGACCGAGGTCTTTTCATTCTTGGCATCCTGGGGGTTGCTATTGGAGGATCTCTGCTGCTATTTGCATTGCGGGCACCGCTAATGAAATCCGAGGCCGGTTTTGAACTGTTGTCCCGCGAGATGTTTTTATTGACCAACAACTTGTTGCTGGTGGTAAGTGCAGCCTCAATTTTTTTGGGCACGCTTTTTCCCATGGTCTATCAAGCCCTCACGGATGAATTGATCTCCATAGGTCCACCATATTTCAATGTAGTTTTTGTACCATTGATGTTGATACTGATTGCTTTCCTCGGGATTGGGCCGATCAGCCGCTGGAAAAAAACCTCGGCGACCTATTTGTCCAAGCAGCTTGGGAAAGTGTTACTGGCTTCAATGATTCTGGGAGTTGGTTTGCCATTGCTAGTACTGCTGGAAGTGTCTATCCCTGCTACGGTTACCATGATTTTTGCTTCGTGGATCTTACTGTCAATAGTTAAAGATCTGGCAGCAAAAGTGGCAAACAAGTCATCACTGGAACAGGGGTTGCGAGGATTGAGCTTGAGTTATTACGGTATGCAAACCGCTCACTTTGGTATTGCCATTATGTTGGTCGGTGTGGCCTTTACCGGTTACTTCGGTGCAGAGAGATCGGTGCTACTGGCGGCGGGGGATTCAGTCGCACTTGGTGAGTATGAGTTTACCCAGGTCGGTACCTCACGGGTCAACGGTCCTAACTATTTTGCAGATGAAGTGTTGATTGAAGTCACTCGGCAAGGGGAACTAATAAGGCAACTTCATCCGCAACGGCGCCTGTATATTGCCAGTGGCACGCCTTCCACCGAGATGGCCATTGATCCCGGATTCTTTCGCGACCTGTTTGTTACCCTGGGTGAGCAGAAGGACAATGGTGCCTGGTCCATGACCATTTATGTTAAGCCATTTGCCCGCTGGATCTGGCTTGGTGCTCTGTTCATGGCTTTTGGCGGCAGTCTTGCAGCAGCGGACAAGCGGTACCGTCGTTTACGGGTGAAAACCAACATACTGCATAGCAGGCATCATACCTCGCCAGTTACTGCATCACTCAATCCGGCAAAATGAGGCAGAAGGGATGTTATTGTTCATTCCTGTTGTAGTTTTTGCTGTACTGGTATTGGTGTTATGGCTGGGACTGTCCCTCAATCCGCAGGAACTGCCATCGGTATTGATCGACAAACCTATGCCAGCCTTTGCCATGAGTACCATTGAGGGTGAGGAAGTAAGTAATATTGATCTTCCGGAACAGATATTTTTGCTAAATGTTTGGGGCAGTTATTGTCTGCCCTGTCTGGTGGAGCACCCGACCCTGATGCGTCTATCGGAGGAGGGAGAGATTCCGGTGGTGGGAATAAATTACAAGGATCAGGATGACCTGGCTCAGGACTGGTTGCAAACCAACGGTAATCCTTTTGCTTTCAGTATTTACGATATGCAGGGCCGTCTCGGTATTGATCTTGGCGTTTATGGGGCACCGGAAACCTATTTAGTAGATGCAGATGGTGTGATTCGTTATCGGCATGTGGCTGTGCTGGATGAGGAGGTCTGGATTAATGATTTTGTTCCGGCCATTGCCGAGTTGAAAGCAGTATCGGAGCAGTGATCAAGTTCACTCTTTCGCCATACTTTTTGACATGCTGGAATCCGTACCTAGGGATTATGCGTGTAGTGGGTGTTTGTTATTTGCTGTTCTTGTTGCCAGTTGACAGCATCATTGCCCAAGTTGATACCTTTGAGTTCGATACTCCAAGCCAACAGCAGCGGTTTCGTAATCTTTCAAATGAATTGCGTTGCCCGCAGTGTCAAAATGCCAACCTCACCGGATCAACCGGGGGCATTGCCGAGGACCTGCGACGGGAGGTGCATCGCATGATTATGGAAGGTATGACCGATGGGGAGATAAGGCAATTTATGTTCGAGCGCTATGGCGATTTTATTTTTTACAGGCCACGTCTGAGAGCAGAAACTGTTTTGCTATGGTTCGGCCCACTGATTTTCCTGGTCATTGGAAGTATCGTAGCCTACTCAATCTTGCGTCGTGCCCGGCGAATCTCGGTCGCTGATTCCACTTTGAACTCTGCCGATCAAATGCGATTGCAGAAAATTCTGGAACAGGAACGTTCCTGATCCGGTTTAGTGCCCTTGTTCTGGCTACTGACACTGCCGTTGTTTCTGCTGGCCACCTTGTTTGTGATGGTGCCTTTGTGGCGTTACTCCCGAGTCAAGCCTGACAGCAGATCCTTTGAATTACGAAAGAGTACCAACATCGCTCTTTTCCAGCAGCGCAGTAACGAGCTGGAGGTGGAACTATCGGCAGGTGACATTGATCAGCAACAGTTCGACAGTCTCTTGGCTGAGTTGCAGCAGAAACTATTGGTTGATGTCAGTCCCGATATGGCAGCACATTCCGGCCAGGATTCAGTATTACCTGCAAGCGGGGGAAGATGGCAGCTAGGGATTCCGCTTGCCCTTGTGCTACTGATTCCCCTGGTAGCCCTCCTGCTATACCGGCAGTGGGGCTATATTACAGATGTTCAGGTGATGGATCTGTTTCAGGCTACTGTAGTTAACGCTGGTGATTCCGAACAGGCACAGGAACTTGTTCTCAGCCTTGGTCGTTATGCCCAGGCGCATCCTGACCGACCATGGCCATATTATTTTCTTGGAGAAAACTTCGCTGCTTTGGGTATGTTCAGTGAGGCCCAACTCTCCTATGCACGCGCGGCGCAATTGCTTGAGCCCACTGCCGACAAGGCTCTGGTACTAGGAAGAGTGGCCACCTTCATGTACATGAACTCCAGCTTTGAACTTACTCCACAAGTGCAGGCTGTGATTGATGAGGCACTGGCAATAAACCCCGGTGAAATTTCCGTGCTGCAGCTACAGGCCGCCGATGCAGAAGAGCGGCAGGACTGGGCGTCGGCAATCAGTTACTGGCGGCTGCTAATACAGGCCAGCCCGAACTCTGAGATGGCACGGGATCTCAGAACCCGTATTGCACACGCCCAAGGTCTTTCGGCTGCAGGTGATGAGGTGCTGGAAGGACCAGTATTGGAAGTACAGCTTTCACTGGCAGAAGGACTTGACCTCAATCCCGATCTGCGCGTTTTTGTGGCAGCAAGGAATGCAGAGAGGGAAGGATTGCCACCATTGGCGGCAATTGACACCACAGTTGGTGCGCTACCGACTACCCTGGAGCTTAGCAATCTCAATGCGGTTGGTCCGTTCAATCTGGCTTCGGCGGGTGAAGTCTATGTCTCGGCACTGGTGTCTTTCGCCGGAGTAGCTGTTCCTGCCTCCGGGGATTATCGGGTGCTTTCCGACAGTTTTGCACCTAACGGCGAACGGGTGCCGGTGGAACTGGTCATTAGTAGACAGCTACCCTGAAATAAAAGTTTGCGGCTTGAACCCATGTACTGGTCTGAGTTCATCACCATAGCAATTGCTCATCTTTTTGCTGTTGCCTCTCCTGGCCCGGATTTTGTCATTGTGACCCGTCAAAGTGTGACTGGTGGCAGCAAGGTTGGTTTTTGGACAAGCTTGGGAGTCGGGGCGGGTATTTTGGTTCATGTCAGCTATTGCATTATTGGGGTGGCGGTATTGCTGTCAAGATCTGAGGCACTGTTTAATCTCATGAAATACCTGGCGGCAGCCTATCTTTGTTATCTCGGCCTGCAGTCCCTCAAGACATCCTTTGATCAATACAGCATGGAAGAGGGTAGTTTGAAAATGAATACTGGTTTCAGGAAGGCTTTCTGGACTGGGTTTTTGACTAATGGGCTTAATCCCAAGGCAACCCTGTTTTTTCTGGCCTTATTCACTGTGGTCATCGACATCAATACTCCGGTACTAATTCAGGTGCTATACGGCGTATATCTGGCGATGGCTACCTTTTTCTGGTTTGCCATGCTGTCGTTGGTGCTGGGAAAATCCATTGTCAGAGAGTTCATGTCACGGGCTGGTCCCTGGTTTGAACGGGGGATGGGGGTGCTGCTGATCCTGTTGGCCATCCAGATTGCGGTACTGGCCTGATGCGTTTCATCCGCAACATGAAATTAACATGGCTTCTGGGGTATACTGAGTCTTGGAGTGAATGATGTCTGAGCCTGTAATGCCCAAAGAACTAGTGGATAAGTTTGGTCGCCATGTCGACTACATCCGCCTCTCGGTCACAGACCGGTGTGATTTTCGGTGCGTCTATTGCATGACCGAAGACATGACGTTTTTGCCACGCCAGCAAATCCTGTCTCTGGAAGAGTTATATCGTGTGGCTCGGGCTTTTACCGAGTTGGGTGTACGTAAAATACGGTTGACTGGCGGCGAGCCGATGGTGCGCAGCAATGTCATGTGGCTGATTGAAAAGCTTGGTCGGCTGCCGGATTTGGACGAGCTATTGCTCACCACCAATGGTGCACAGCTGGATCGCTATGCTGGTCCGCTGAAAGCGGCTGGAGTCAATCGTATCAATATCAGTATCGACAGCTTGAATCCCGACCGTTTCACTCGCATCTCCCGGGTTGGCAAGTTGGAAAAGGTCATGGAGGGAATTGATGCGGCTATCGCCCAGGGCTTTGAACGACTTCGATTGAACTCGGTCATAATGAAAGGCTACAACGAGGATGAGGTACTAGCACTTGTTGACTTCGCTGTAGATCGGGGTATTGATATTGCCTTTATCGAAGAGATGCCTTTGGGTGAAGCCACGGAACATGACCGTAAAGAAACTACATGCAGCAATGCCTGGGTACGATCTGAAATAGCCAGAAAATACCAATTACTGGATAGTGCTACGAGGACCGCGGGTCCTTCCCGCTATACCCAGATTGTTGGCAAACCCAGCCGAGTGGGATTTATATCACCAGTAACTCATAACTTCTGTGCAGATTGCAATCGTGTGCGAATAACAGTTGAAGGCAGGCTTTTGTTGTGCCTTGGCAACGAACATTCCATTGATCTGCGCAATATTTTGCGGGATGAAAGTTTGACCGATTGGGATTTACAGAAAGCGATAGTTGGATCAATGGACCTCAAACCGGAACGTCATTATTTTTATGAGAAGGATCATATCCAGCCGGTTCGGCTGATGAACATGACTGGCGGATAGGAGGCCTGGTCCTTCAGACCTTAGTTGAAAAGCAGTACCGTCGGGTTGTCAGAATTCAGGTTCAACTGATCAGTGTTTCACGGCTCACTGCACATGATTGGGCATGAAAGCCAAGGCTGATCTGGCTGAATTGAAGAGAAATATTTATGTAAGGTTTGAAAGTATTGAAGCCGATCTGCGAGGATGAGAGCGATTGTCGACGGGATTGCTGTTCTGATGAGTATATTGTTTATTCACGAGCTACTCATTGTGATTAGCTGATAGGTGACTGCGAAAGAATTATCAAGGCTTAGACAATCTTAAGTGCCTATCCGCCGCCGTATCATCCATGCGTTTCTATAGAGTTCAGGTCTGGAGCAATGTATAAAGTTCACCTTAGAATGTTGATTGCATTGTTATTCTTGATGGACATGATATGATATGCTAGGTTTCCAATTACAGACTAAGAAATACTCAATAGACGAGTGCTCATTTTTAAAACCATGATTGCATTCAAGGACCTGATCGTTGAAGGTGGCTCCTCCGGAAAACATTATTATTAAGCAGCGGTCATGACGATTAAATTAGGTCAAAATAATGTGGTAAACAAGACTGATATGCAAACCAGTAGTTACAAAATACTGGTCAAAGATCAAGCGCATTATTCCTCTGAATCGTAACAAACTGGAAAAATTGAATCCAATGAACAATAACAGAGAAGAACAGGCCATTAAGCTAATAATGTTCTTTCATCTATTTCGCACACAAAAGTGATCACCTCTCATCCCCCAATGCTTAAGCAGTCATCACTGAGGTGGTGGTTCCATAATCCAGTCAACAACTCTCTTTTACTAGTGGTTCTGTTACCGTCTCACCGCTGTGTCTAAAACCTTGCAGGTCTATCTCCACCAGGGGCTAGAACCGGAACAGATTCCAAATTTTGCCAAGCTGAGATCGCAGCTGGAGGTCGGGGACTTTCGCTCGGCTGAAACCCGCAAAGTTGGGGAAAATCTGTTTCGTGCCCGGCTTGACCGCCGTGATCGCATTCTTTTTTCCTTCGCTCGCCATGAGGGCGAGACCTGCATTTTGGTATTGGAACATATCCCCAATCATGCTTACGACCGATCCCGTTTTCTCAGGCTGGGAACCAAGATAGACGAGGATGTTGAAGCTGATACAGCCAGCGCGGCAGTAACTCCCGAGGTCGATTTGGAACATGAACTAAGTCTGGCTTATGTAAATAAAGGAATTGGTTCGTTTCATGTGTTGGATAAGGTTATCTTTCTTGATGACGCGCAGCAGGCTGCATTCACCCTGGTACCACCTTTCGTTGTTGTTGGTTCTGCTGGCAGCGGCAAGACCGTGCTGGTGCTGGAGAAGCTCAAGCAAGCGGTTGGGGACGTACTCTATGTGACACGATCTCCACATCTGGCTGATCGGTCCCGGGAAACCTACTACAGCCTTAATTATGGAAACGAGAATCAGGAAACAAGTTTTCTGTCTTATGTAGAGTTCCTAGAGAGCATTAGGGTACCGCCCACCCATGAGGTTTCCTTTGCGGAATTCTCCAACTGGTTTTCGCGCCATAAACAGGCCACGGGCCTAAAAGATGCCTATCGAGCATTTGAGGAGTTCGGTGGCGTTATCACTGGCAGTGCAATCGACACAGCATATCTGTCTCAAGAGAATTACCAAGAGCTAGGTGTCCGCCGTTCGATCTATCCTCAGGAAGATCGGAAACGAGTACATCAGCTGTTTATGAAGTATCTTCAATGGCTTAAGGATTCAGAACTGCACGATGTCAACCTCCTGAGTTACGATTATCATAACTTAGTTGAACCGTCCTGGGACTTCGTAGTAATCGACGAGGTACAGGACTTTACTAATGTGCAATTGGAGTTGGTCCTGCGCTCTCTGCGGAATCCCCGGGAGTTTGTTCTATGCGGTGATGCCAACCAAATCGTCCATCCAAACTTTTTCTCCTGGGCCGGGGTAAAGAGTTATTTGTATTTTCGGGGTGATGAAACTGGTCAATCGGGGAATGGAAAAGCCAAACGGGGGGATGGAACTGCTGAAAAGGGTCAGTTGAGTAGCCCGGAACAGCTGATTCGAGTGTTGACGACCAATTACCGAAACTCGAAACAGGTCACTGAAACAGCAAACCGCATTCTGCGTCTTAAGCATGCACGTTTCGGCTCCGTGGACCGGGAGAGTAATTTTCTGGTCACCAGTAATAGCGATAAGCAAGGTGGAATTCTTCTGCTTAGCGACACGCCTGGAGTAACCACGGAGATAGACCGAAAAACTAATCGTTCAACACACCATGCGGTCATCGTACTGCATCCCGAACAAAAAGCGGAAGCAAAAAAGCGGTTTCGCACGCCATTAGTGTTCTCGGTTCAGGAAGCCAAGGGCCTTGAATATGACCATGTGGTTCTCTACGGTTTTGTCTCTGGAGATGCAGATCGGTTCCGAGAGATCACTCGGGACGTCAATCCCGATGATGTGCAGACGGGTAAACTGGAAGATCTGCGCTATGCCCGTGCTCGGGACAAGGGGGACAGGTCACTTGAGATCTATAAATTTCATATCAATGCGCTTTATGTGGCGGTGACTCGTGCCATTCGAACCGTCTATCTGGTGGAGCCGGAACCGGAGCAAGTCATCTTTGATCTCCTCGGCATATTACCCTTTAGTGGCAAACTGGAGCTGGAAGACGACCAGTCCAGCCTGGCGGAATGGCAGCGCGAGGCTCAGAAGCTGGAGCGTCAGGGTAAGGCCGAACAAGCGGCAGATATTAGGGAAAGGGTTCTAGGTATTCGTGAGGTTCCTTGGAAGCCTCTGGATCGGGCCGAACTTGATGAACTGAGCAATGAGGTGTTCTGTGGTGCCGCCGATCGTAAATCTCAGCTTCGGCTCTACGAGTATGCCGTACTGAGTCACGACCGGCCCCGTTTGAGCCTGCTAGCAAAGACGGGTTTCCGGCCAGCACTAGGGTCGGTTAAGGCTGGTTTTAGTAAGCTCGTGAAGAATCAATTTGCCGTTTATTCATTTCGACACACCAATGGAATACGTAAACTGGTCGATCAATATGGTGTGGACCACCGAGACACCTTTAATTGTACACCACTCATGCTGGCCGTTCGATTCAATCACGAGCAGGCACTGGATATGCTCTCGGAAATGGGAGCGGATCCAACACTGGTAAATAGTGCTGGTTTGACTGCCTTCCAAATCCTTTTACAGGAGATCTTCCTTGACACACGGCGCACCCGTCGAGCACTGGAAAAAATGTACAGAGTTCTGTGTCCGACTGATGTTTCCGTAATGGTCAATGACAGGCTGGTGAAGCTGGATAATCGAGGGGCCGAATTCCTTTTCTTCCAGGTTTTTATGGCAATGTTTGCTACTCAGATGGCTGACAATTTGTTGCAGGATGCATTCGTGGGGCTTAGTGCTGGAGATTTGGAGGAGTTTCTCAAAAAACTGCCAATTCCGGACTACCGCAAGAAACGGCGCTATATTAGCAGTGTGCTGGCGCGCAATGAGGTGGATCGTGAACAGTCCGCCAATCGCCGCATCTTTCGGCGCACAAAGCGTGGTTTATACATACTGAATCCCGGTATGAGCGTGCGGGTCGGAGACCAATGGGTAGGTATCTACAAATTACTGGAGCCGGAAAATCTTCTCATTGATCAAGAGACATATGGTGTTCGCTACAGGTACATGGGAAGGCGGGTACATCTTGAGCAGCAGGCTCGGAATCTTGTGGAGCAGTGCCTGTCTCTGGGTAGTCCACTGGAATTCAAGTCATGGGCTAGTTTCGTTTTCGGTATCAAGTCCTGAGTGCGGAGTAGCGTAGTATTGGTTTCAATTAAGACATCACCAAGTTGTCAGCAATTCCTAGGAAGCAAGATACCTTACTTGTGAAAACAAACCGCAGCTACCCTCCGTATAAATGTTGCCGGTGATTCCATATTCGGTTTAGTAATTGTGCAGTGTGGTAGTTTTTGAAAACAACAAGGTCTTACTTGAAATGGAGCAAAAGTGACTAATTCGAGTTCATCACCAGCAAGGTTTCCTCTTTCCCTGGCAGTGATCACAGTCTCCGATACACGAACCGAAGCCACAGATAAATCAGGTCCGATACTGGTGGAGCGTTTACAGCAGGCAGGACATCGGCTACACAGTAAGAGCATCGTTCTGGACAACGTCTACCAGTTGCGTGCAGAGGTGTCAGCATTAATTGCCGACGACATGGTTCATGGAATTTTGTTGACTGGTGGTACCGGTTTTACGGAGAGGGATAACACCCAAAGAGCCATTCATCCGCTTCTTGACGTGGTTATTGATGGGTTTGGTGAGTTATTTCGGCAACTTTCCCATGAAGAAATTGGTAGCTCAACCGTGCAGTCACGGGCCTTTGCTGGGCTTGCCAACCGCACCATTGTGTTTTGCATCCCGGGATCTCCCGGTGCCTGTCAAACGGCCTGGGACAGAATCATTGGTGCGCAACTAGATAGCACCCATAGGCCTTGCAACTTTGTCGACAAACTGCGCTGAAGTTCCTTGAATTTGCCGGGCAAGGCTACAGAAGTTCAGGGCAAATACAGTGCCGCAGGGAGCAGTCCTTCAAAATTAATTCTGAAGATTCTCAGTGACGGAATTGCCATTGTAAATGGGAATTTCCAGCCAGTAGCCCATATCCCGGTAAGCGCAAAGAAAAACACCAGCTCGGATGTTAGTTTCCGAACTGGTGTTCATTGACTTTCTGGTTTGTAGGGCAGGCTAATCATGGAGCCTCCTTTTGTACAGTCTTTAGACGGCACCGTAGACAATCATGGCAGGCACTGCAAGGGCTACAACAACCAATGCAAGACTGACAACGACCGCTTCCACGATTGGCCGCGCTTCAGTTAGAGTTTTGCTCACTTTAATATCCTCCTCTTATCAATTGTGGGTTGAAAGGTTATCGTGTTGGGGTATAGCCCCCAGAACACGGCGCATAATGTAACACATATTGTCCAAAATAGTAACAAATATTTTAAATTAAAGTGGCATGTAACATATTGTTACATTTAAAATTCTATAAATCTTTTTTAAAATAAAAATTTATTATATTTCAATGATATAGGATAAAATCTTTATGACAAAACAGTAAAGTATTGCAATCGGTAATTGCATAAAATAATCATAGATTGACGGTTTATTCAGGTTCATTGGATTTTCGCAGATAAAAAATCGTAACCATGGGTAACATTAGGTGCCAGATTTTGGCGGGACTTTCTTCTGAAAACAGTGCTTGCGAATTCACTGAGCAGGAGGTTAATAACTTTATAAATGTCGAAACTGACCTCCGTACTAATCATAAGCTCTGCAATTGACGCACTGACCAGCAATTCCCGCTAGCTAGCTTGGGCTAGTAAAATCAAGGGTCCCCGTCTGAATTAATAAGAATCTTTCATAAACTCTGCGCTCATTTGAACGAAAATAAAACCATGAATTCCCAATAATAGGAGTGTATTCATAGGCCAGGCAAAATTAAGGCACAATCTTAGCGCACCAGGGCTGATGCGGAGTGTGAGAAACAGTTCCCAGAAAATTTCTGACCCGGTGAAGGGCCGTCAATGGGCATTGCCGAATGTTCTGATGTCTGGATTGGCCATTTTTCACTGAAATATTCCTTCCTGCTGTGATTCGATCGTGCTTCATGCAACGACATGATGGTTAAGCACAACCTGAAGCAACTATTCGTAATTTGGGCCACTCCCTGCGACACGGCGATGCGGGAGGGATTGGATAAAGTGGATCCATTTCTGCTACGCGATGTATTCAAGAAGTTGTTTGCGGCCTAACGGCCTGTACTATAGACTGGAACGACCATAGGAAGTATGAGCATTTGAGGCATAACGACAGTATCCGGTTTTATTCACATAAAGCTGTCGCAAGAGGATCAGTTTTGAGGGTTATCACGTTCAACTGCAATGGCATTAGGGCCGCGGCCCGCAAGGGATTTTTTGACTGGCTACCCCAAGTCGATGCCGATGTAGTCTGTCTACAGGAAACCAAAGCACAATTACACCAACTCAGCGACCAGGTTTTTCATCCTGAAGAGTATGAGTGCCACTATTTTGATGCGGTGAAGAAGGGGTATGCTGGTACCGCAATCTATCTGAGGCAAACTCCCAAAATGCTGAGCACTGGATTAGGTTTTGAATTGGCCGATAATGAAGGACGCTACATTCAGGCCGACTATGGCGGACTAAGTATTGCCTCGCTATACCTTCCCTCTGGCTCGGCAGGCCCTGAACGGCAACTGCGTAAATTTACATTCATGGACCACTATATGGAGCATATGAAGTCACTGCGGAGAAAAAGACGGGAGTTCATTATCTGTGCTGATTGGAACATATGTCACAAGGAAATTGATCTAAAGAATTGGCGTGCGAATCAGAAAAACTCCGGATTCCTTCCCGAGGAAAGGCAGTGGCTTGATACCTTATATGATGAGGTCGGCTTTGTTGACGCATTTCGTGTTGTCAACCAAGAATCTGAGCAATATTCCTGGTGGTCAAATCGCGGACAGGCCCGTGCCAGGAATGTTGGCTGGCGGCTTGACTACCAGCTAGTAACGCCGGGGTTGAAAGACAAGATAATTTACGCTGAAATCTACACCCGCGAAAACTTTTCTGACCATGCGCCAGTAATTATCGACTATGATCTCTAGCTCATTGATTTCCACTCGCCTGCTGAAACTGGCGACTTCACTGCCGCAGCTGTTTGTGTTTGGCATGTTCGCAGGGCTTGCCAGCACAACACTGGCTCAGCCATTGGTCGCGGTTATTGATACCTCAAAAGGGGTGATGCGCGCAGAACTTAATGATCGGGCGGCACCGACCACAGTCGCTAATTTTGTCAATCTGGCACTGCGCGGATTTTACGACGGCTTGACCTTCCATCGAGTAGAACGCAATTTCATGGCTCAGGGTGGTGACCCCCGAGGCGATGGAACCGGGGGGCCTGGTTATCGTTTCAGTGGTGAAATTATTCTCAAGCACAACCAGCAAGGGGTGCTGTCAATGGCGAACTCTGGCCCCGGCACGGACGGTAGTCAGTTTTTTATTACTCATCTGGCAACACCTCACCTTGATGGATTGCATTCGGTATTTGGCAGGGTAAGGCAAGGACAGCAAGTGATCCTGCAAATAAGACGACGTGATTTGATTAACAGCATTACCATTGAGGGGGATCCAATCGATTTGTTTCAGCGTGAGGCCCAGCAACTGGCCGAATGGAACGCTGTACTGGATGAGAATTTCCCGGATTTGAAACCAGCTTTTATTCCGGATGCACAGCAGACAGCAACTGTATCGGAGAATTAATTCCTCCCAAGTAGTCTCAAGATCATTTATTCATCATGCATTGGCGGGGTTAATGGGATAATCATTAGCATCATTGTGACATACTATTCGTTAGTGTCAGGTTAAGATGTTTCATTAATTTGGAAATAATAATTGTCGTTCCGCCACTTGATATTTTGAGGATATTCCGTACTAGTACTAGGGATTATTGGAATGCTGTGGTAAGTGCGTTGGACTTGATTTCCGGCCTTCAAGCCGATTCCTCAGTGGAGGACTCTGTCAGCGACCCATCTTCTACCTTGGCATACTTAATCAGAAATGGCATCTGCCCAACAACGAATACAAAGGTCAAAATTAAATTGCCAAATACCTTGAACTGAATCCACAAGGCTTCGCTCAGCAGGTAGGCCACGGCCAGATTGACTGCACCAAGTGCAATGAAATAGCCTATCCAGACCGTATTGAGGCGCAGCCAAAGCTGCTTCGGAGCTTCTATGGCATTACCCATCATGTGTTCAATGGCTGGTTTCTTTCCGATAAATTGAGATACAAAAAATAATGTGGCAAAAATCCAGTTAACAATGGGGGCTTTCCATTTAAGAAAGTTGGTATCGCGGAATATGATAGTTGGAATGCAAAAAAGAATCACTGCACCAACCGTGATCCACTGGAACTTGTCCAGTCTTCTTTGCACGACTAGTAGACTGCCGTATACCAGAATCGAGGCCAACAGCAGAAATTCAGCCGCACTAAAAATTCCGCCAATGCTGTGTTCGATGCCGACAATGGTTACACTGCGCTCGTCCATGGCCCAAACTGAAAAGAATACCAACAAAGGGATGTAATCGATAAGCTGTTTCATGCAGACAGTCCTGTTAGTCAGTCGGGAATCAAGGGATGTTCCGTTTTATCGTGGCAAGATGGTATTATTTCGTTTCTATAAGTATTGAGTTTTGCTGCGTGCTCAAGCAAGTGCCAACGAAAGATTTCTAGAAAGTACCATTTTCTTGAGATGGTGCCGCTTCATTTGCTAGCCAGTATACTATTACCGGGATATTATCATGATATACGGCTTGTTGGGTTTTACCGATTACCTACTCCAATAAGAGTCTCATCGTCCAATTGTCAAATTTAGCTATGAGCGATTTACTAAAAGTTCATTCGCAAAATCCGGAACCAAGGGTGATCAAACGGGCGGTTGACTGCCTGATGGAAGGCGGCGTAATTATCTATCCCACAGATTCCACCTACGCTCTGGGTTGCCATATCGGGAACAAGACAGCCCTTGACCGAATCAGGCGCATTCGTCAGCTGGATGACAGGCATAATTTTACGCTGATCTGCAGTGACCTTTCGTCCCTGGCAACCTATGCGCGGGTGCATAACAGTGCCTATCGGATTCTCAAGGCATACACGCCGGGACCCTACACATTCATTCTCAAGGCTACGCCTGAAGTGCCAAGACGGCTAATGCACCCCAAGCGTAAAACCATCGGGATCCGGGTGCCTGACAATGCCATCGCTCAAAATCTGATCGCCAGCGTTGGAGAACCAATCATGAGCACGTCTCTGCTGTTGCCAGGTGAGGTGGAGCAATTAACTGAACCTTTTGAAATGCACAACAAACTTGGTAAGCTCGTGGATCTTATCATAGATGGCGGTGCTGCTGCTCTCAAGCCTACTACCATGCTTGATCTAGTCGAAGGTGTTCCCTATGTGTTGCGGGAGGGCAAAGGCGACACTAAGCCTTTTTTGTGAACCCACGTTATCTTTAAGGGTCAGTCACTCCCTCCTCAGCCAAGATTGCAAGGAGCTGGTTTTCATAATGCACCTTCAGGGCGGCAATGAGGATGGAGTTCTGAATAGAAGAGACAACACTTTGGTTTGGGGAAAGTCTATTCGCCATTTCAGGAATGCAATCGTCGCGTTTAGCTGTACCTCGAATCTTTCTGGGACTTGTTTGAGCCTAGGTCTGAGTTGTGCTGTCTGAATGTCAAAAAATGCCGATAGCTACCGATAACTCTGATAGTAAAGAGATCAAACCTTGACGCTACCCGCGATAGGCCTATGGCAAGGCATCTGCATCTGCGGCAGGGCAGATCGTGCCGAACTTTGCTTAAGTTCAGCTGGATTTGGAGCAGGACTGATGCGAATCCCGGTAATGGTAGATGGCATTTGGCAACAGATAGGGCTCATACAGCTGATCATCCAGGTTTGCAATAATCGTGACTGACCATAATTCACGATCTAGGATGGGTGCTAGGCAGGGCTTGGGAACATGGTGATAGCAATTCAAGCAGAGACGGACAACTCGGGTATCGACGCAGTCAGTGAATTAGAGTCTTCGACCGTTAGCTCACATCCGGCCGCCGCAGAGCAGGAGTCTGAGAGGCAAAATTCGCCCTTGGCTATAGTTGGGGGTGAGGCACTCAATGAAGTGCCCCGTGATCTGTATATTCCGCCGGATGCACTTGAGGTTTTCCTGGAGGCCTTTGAAGGCCCACTGGACCTTTTGCTATATCTCATCAAGCGACAGAACATTGATGTATGTGAGATTAACGTGGCAGACATCACGGAACAGTACATGGCCTATGTGGAATTGATGCAGGCCAACCAGTTTGAACTGGCGGCGGAATATTTGGTGATGGCGGCCACTCTGGCTGAAATCAAATCTCGTACTTTGCTGCCGCGTCCACAAGAGGATACGGCGGAGGAAGATGATCCACGCATGCAGTTAATTCGCCGACTGCAGGAATATGAACGCTTCAGACAGGCGGCTGAGGATATCGATACTTTGGTGCGCATGGATCGTGATATTCATCAGGCCAAAGCCGCTCCGCCAGAAATTGAACGGTTGGTGCCTGAACCACCAGTGGAACTGGATGAGGTGCTTCGCTGTCTGTCGCAGGTGCTCAGGCGAGCTGAAATGTTTGAGCACCACCATATCCAGTTCGAATCACTTTCGACTCGCGAAAAGATGTCAAACATCATGACACAGATCTCCGGCGATAAGTTTGTACCGCTGGTTTCCCTGTTTTTGAAGACTGAGGGCCGACTGGGGGTAGTGGTGACCTTTCTGGCAGTAATGGAATTAATGAAGGCATCATTGATTGAAATAGTTCAGTCCGAGTCCTTTGGACCCATACACATCAAATCGCGAGCCTGATAGGAAGACTCCGGGCCGCAGGAACTGCCAGTGAGTGATGTTGACAACAAGGTAAAGATGATTGTGGAAGGTCTGCTTATGGCTGCAGGTCGTCCGCTTACACTTGATCAGATCATTGCGGTTTTTGCCAAAAATGAACAACCGGACAGGCAGGAATTGAAAACCGTGATGCAACTCATTGCCCAAGAGTGTGATGACAAGGGGTTTGAACTCAAGCAGGTGGCTTCAGGTTTCCGCTTTCAGGTCAAACAAGAGCTCGGCGATTGGGTTGCTAAACTCTGGGAAGAAAGGCCACCTCGTTATAGTCGGGCATTGCTGGAAACACTCGCTCTCATCGCCTACCGCCAACCCATTACTAGGGGAGAAATTGAGAAAATTCGCGGTGTCACAGTCAGTGCCAATATTATCCGTACTTTGCTCGACCGTGAATGGGTGAGAGTGGTAGGCCATCGAGATGTGCCGGGGCGACCGGCTATGTTTGCCACTACTCGTCAGTTTCTCGATTATTTTAATCTGAAGAGTCTGCAGGAATTGCCGCCTCTGGCCGAAGTTAAAGAACTGGTCCAGACTGAGCCTGAATTTGATATTGCCGAAGAACTGGCAAATCAGAGGGTCATAGAGTTGCCAGTAGAGGAAGGGGAATCAGCAGAGCTTATTGACTCGGAAGTAGATACGGCCGAACGGCTGGCGCAGGAACTCTCCAAAAAACCATTGGACGAAATTCTTAACGCAGGCACACTGAATGACGATGTCAGTGATAAGAGCGATCCCAGCAATGATGTTGATGAAAGCAGTCAGAAACCATCTTCAAACAATGAGGTTGATGAGGTGTCCGGCGCAGACTTCCAGCTGATTGAGGAGGCCGATGAACTGAGCACGGCAGATGATATTGAAGAATAACGGCTGGAACGGCTGGAGTAATCAGGCTGGAGACTGAATAGTCGGTGATTTTGTATTGAGTTGCCTCCAATAATCATGTTCAGGAAAATGGCGTGGTAATTGATATCGCGGCAAGCAGGCTAATGCGATAAGTTTTGAAAACTGCTGACCGATCCGAATGTGGAAACCGATTAATTTGTTTAATCTTCATAATATTGCATGTCTCAGCTAACACTAGTGTCAAGTCAATGGATATTTGTCGCATAGATGGAATCATTCATATGCTCTGATAAGCAAGGCAGCCAGTTAAACAGAAGCGTGTTCATCCGTCATTTTTTGATTGACTTAACACTAGCATGCTAAGGTTGGCTGGTTTCTCCATTCTATGAATTTGCTTTTTGGTAACAATATTTCACTTCTGGATTACGTATGCAGACTGGTATGAAATACCTTGTCCGAACCATTGTATATCAAATGGAGCGTGTGGCAGCCACAGACCACATAGATGATTAACTCTTAGTCTAAAGCTATAAATGGCTTCTGAAGTGCAATCAGTTCCATACCTGTCGGAATTTACTGACTCTTTTTTTAATCCTTACCAGCGAACTTGTTCATAAGGCCTTATTCAGGACGAATGGTGTTTTGACTGAAAAACTTCAGAAAGTACTTGCAAGAGCAGGTTTTGGTTCCCGCCGCGAACTAGAGCAGTGGATACTTGCCGGGCGGGTAACTGTGAATGGTGAAGTCGCTCGCATCGGTATCAGAGTAAGCGAATCTGATAGGATCGTGGTGGATGGCAAAAAGCTTGCACCGCAAAAAAACAAGAAGACGCAGACTCGAATTCTTCTTTATAACAAACCGGAAGACGAAATCTGTACACGGGATGATCCTCAGGGACGACCTACAGTCTTCGACAGGTTACCACCGCTTAAGCATGAACGCTGGGTTTCGATTGGGCGTCTTGATATCAACACTTCAGGTCTCTTGTTGTTTACCACTGATGGTGAGCTAGCCAACAAGTTAACTCATCCCGCATTTTACATTGAACGGGAATATGCTGTGCGGGTTATGGGTAAGGTCACACCGGCCATGGTGCAGGCAATGCACAGAGGAGTAGTTATCGACGGAGATGTTTGTCGATTCACCGACATACAGCACTACGGTGGCGAGGGCATTAACCAATGGTATCATGTAGTGTTGATGGAAGGAAAAAACAGGGAGGTCAGAAAGCTCTGGGAGTCACAGGGACTGAAAGTGAGCCGATTGAAACGGGTTCGTTTTGGTCCAATCTTCATCCCCAGCACCGTATCTGCGGGTACTTACCAGGAACTAAACAAAGGCGACATCAGCAAGTTGTATCAACAAGTCAGCAGTAACCAGTAAGCCCGCTTGGCAACAATACCTGTCAGCTACAACAAACCATCGGCAATAAATGTAACTGATTCGCTTGATTAAAAAATCGGTGTTACTCAAATCCTTTGCAGTAGTGTTTTCAACAATCCTCCAATGATGTTCAAACAGTCGCTGGATCGAAATTACGAACATCCAATGCCTTACCATGGATCGCAGCGGCCTGCTCACTTAACAAGTAAAGATAGACCGGCATCAGTGACTCAGGAGTCGGTTGTGATGCCGGATTTTCTGCTGGGTAGGCAGTCTGTCGCATGGCGGTTCGAGTTCCTCCGGGGTTGATACTATTCACCTTTATGGATGTCGTAGTACCCACCTCATCGGCCAGAGTTTGCATGAGGCCCTCAACAGCGAACTTGGAAACTCCATAGCCTCCCCACCAAGCTCGTCCTTTGCGACCCACGCTGGAAGAGGTGAACAGAATTCTGGCACTATCGGCTGCAAGTAATAATGGAAGCAAAGCCTTGGTCAGGTAGAATCCAGACCCCACATTCACTTTCATCAATGTTTCCCAGTCGCTTTCTGGATAATATTGAATCGGTGTCCTGGTCCCAAGTAATGCCGCATTATGTAAAAGCACATGCAGAACTGAAGTTTGTGCGTTGAGATGCTCTGCCAGTACTTTGTAGTCCTCAGTAGTGGCAGTGGCAAAGTCCACGGGCTGAATGGTGATGCGACCGGGTGCCAGGACATCAAGACGGTCAAACAGCTTTTCGAGCTTTTCCTGAGAACGACCGAGCAAGATTAGGTTTGCACCATAACCGGCGAAAGTTTCAGCACAGGTTTTCCCAATGCCATCACTGGCCCCGGTAATCAACACATAACGGTTATGCAGAAAATCCTTGGGCGGATTGAACTGAAACATAATGTGGCGTATTGCAGTTGAGTTAACAGGCCAAGATCTGCTCTGCCGATCTAAGAATGAAGTTCGCTACCCACTCTTCAATGCAGGCAGCCGCAGTTACAGAGCCTCAAAGTCAGGATGGGTCTCTTCTATTTCGAATTACAGTGCCACTAGGCCCTTGGTTCATTCAGTTCAGCAATTGTCTGCTTGATCAAATCACCACTGATGGCAGGGTGAACATACTCGACATCCAGTCTTATGAAAGTGACGGTTTTTGATAACAGGCAATGTAATTTACATTCACATTGTCTTGCAGGAAGTAGCGGCGAGTCAGTGGATTATAGCCCATACCAATCTGATCCTGCAAACCGAGTCCGGCTTCCCTGCTCCAGGCGGCCAATTCTGACGGGCGAATAAAGCGAGCATATTCATGAGTTCCCCGTGGCAACAAATTGAGCACATATTCCGCACCAATGATGGCAAACAGATAGGACTTTGGATTGCGATTGATGGTGGCAAAAAGTACCATACCCCCGGGTTTGACCAGAGTTTGACAGGCGGTGATTACAGAGGGCGGATCTGGCACATGCTCCAGCATCTCAAAGCAGGTTATCACGTCAAATTGACTAGCCTGAGTCTGAGCCAGCTCCTCGGCAGAGCTGTTTTGGTAGTCAATTTGCAGTGAACTTTCCAATAGATGCAGTCTGGCCACAGACAGTGAGGCTTCAGACTTGTCAATGGCCGTTACCTCGGCACCATGATGA
>JAPORB010000140.1 GCA_026710425.1 Gammaproteobacteria bacterium | reverse complement strand
GCGAGTTCAAACATGCTCTGAAACAATTGCGGCATCTGCAAACCTTGGCACCGGAAAACGGTCGCGCACATCAGGAAGAAGGCCATAGCTGCAGGGATGCAGGTCAAATTGACATGGCGTTACGTGCCTATATTCGGGCATGCCAGTATAACCCGGCTCTGGTGGCCAGCTGGCGTGGGCAACTTGACATTCTCACCCAACAGAAACGCCAGCAGGAGGCAAAGCAGGTCAAGTTGCAACTGGATTACCTGGAGAGGCTACCGCCACCTCTGATTGCCGTTCTTGATCTCATCAGCCAAGGCAAGCTGCTACGGGCGGAAGATTTATGCCGCCAATTTCTGCGAAAGGTCCCCCATCATGTTGAAGCAATGCGCTTGCTGGCAGAAATCGGTGCCCGCTTTGGTGTATTGGCAGATGCGGAATTCTTGCTTGAATCCGCACTTGAATTTCAGCCGGAAAACACCCGTGTGCACATGGATTACATTCGGGTATTGCGTAAGCGACAGAAATTCGCTGAAGCACTAAAACAGTCTAGCCGATTACTGGAAACCTCACCCGATCACCCGCAATTTCTCTCCATTTACGCAATCGAATGTATGCAGACCGGGGATTACCAAACTGCACTGCAGCAGTTCAACAAAGTGCTGGAGCTGCTTCCCGGTGACGCGATCACACTTACATCCAAAGGTCATGCCTATAAAACTTGGGGCAAATACGACATGGCAGTCGCAGCCTACCAGTCGGCTCTGTCAAACCAGCCGCGGCATGGTGAGGCATGGTATGCGTTGTCCAATCTAAAAGTCTATGCCTTCAACGACTCCGAGCTGGATGCCATGAATACCCTGGCTAGCGATGAAACACTGCCTTATGCGGACCGGGTACACCTAAGCTTTGCTTTGGGAAAGGCCCATGAAGACCGTCGAGATTTCGAAACATCATTCGCCTCCTATGCTCAAGGCAATAACCTAAAAAAGGCACTTAGCCGCTATGATGCCGAAAGCATGTCAGATGAATTTCAGGCCCAGTGTCGCATTTGTCATGCAGAGCTGTTGTCCCGTGGAAAGCAGGTGGGATATCCGGCACCAGATCCAATTTTTGTAGTCGGCTTGCCGCGGGCCGGTTCGACCCTATTGGAACAAATACTCTCGTCCCACTCTCAGGTTGACGGCACTCTCGAATTGCCCAACATTCTGGCACTATCACAGCAACTGCGGCGGCGGGGTCGCAATGAAAACATGCCTGACTACCCCGACATCCTGTCATTACTGACCGACCAGGAACTGGGTAAGTTCGGTCGTCAATATATAGAAGAGACACGCATTCACAGGAAAGGTGCACCGTTCTTTATCGACAAGATGCCCAATAATTTTCGGCATATTGGTCTCATTGCCCTGATCCTGCCTAATGCAAAAATTATTGATGCCAGGCGGCACCCGATGGCCTGCTGTTTCAGCGGTTATAAGCAACTCTTCGCCGAGGGCCAGGAATTTACATATGACCTGGCAGATCTGGGACACTATTATCGTGATTATGTCAGGTTGATGGAGCACTGGAATGAAGTGCTTCCGGGCAGGGTTTTGCGTGTACAGTACGAAGAGGTTGTGGCCAATCTGGAAAACCAGGTGAAACGACTGCTTGATTATTGCGGTCTTGAATTCGAACCAGGCTGTCTGGACTTTCACCGCACAGAACGCTCGGTAAGAACGCCGAGTTCCGAGCAGGTACGTCAGCCCATATATACTTCAGGTCTCGACTACTGGCGCAACTATGAGAACTTTCTCGGCCCGTTAAGAGAGGCATTGGGTGAGGAGTTGTGACCGGCATGGGAACTGCGCAGTCAAACTCCGCATCGGTAGAGAATACTGTTACCGGCACAGGTCATAAAATCGGAGAAAACAATATCCGGTTATTTTCACTTGAGATTCATAACCCGGTATTCATTGTTTCCGCTATGCTGGTAATTACGCTGGTAATAGGCACATTACTGTTACCTCAACAGGCTGCCGAGGTTTTCTCTAATCTCAGAGCATGGACCAGCCAAACTTTCGACTGGTTATATTTTGCCGTTGCCAATTTTCTCATTCTCTTTTGCCTCAGCCTTGCCATTTCCCCACTGGGTCGAATACGCCTTGGGGGAAGTAATGCAGTACCGCAGTATGGCTATACTGCATGGCTAGCCATGCTATTTGCAGCTGGCGTAGGGATTGGTCTGATGTTTTTCGGCGTACATGAACCCGTCGCTCATTCCCTGTCGCCGCCTTTGGGTATAAATCCTGCTGACACAGATACCGCTCGTGCAGTCGGCATGTCTGCAGCCATCATGCATTGGGGTCTGCATGGCTGGGCAATCTATGCATTAGTCGGTATGTCATTGGCTTTTTTCTGCTTTAACCGCAGCATGCCACTCACCTTGCGCTCCGGCTTTTATCCGCTCATCGGCAATTCTGTTTGGGGGCCATTTGGTCATGCGGTAGATATCTTTTCGGTACTCGCCACCCTTTTCGGACTTGCAGTATCTCTGGGTTTTGGTGCTGAACAGATAGCTGGTGGACTGCAATACCTTACTGGCATTCCGGCGACTGGAACGATCAAGACAGGTCTTATCGCTGTGATTATCGGTATTGCTCTTGCTTCCGTGGTGGCCGGGCTAGACAAGGGGGTCAAGCGTCTAAGCTGGATTAACATGTCACTGGCTGGTCTTCTATGGTTGTTCGTACTAATTGCTGGACCCACCGGGGTAATTCTGGCAACGATTGCGACTGCACCTATTGATTACCTTTATTACCTGCCAGCATTGAGCAACTGGATTGGGCGCGAAGATCTCGAGTTCCTTTATGAATGGCCGGTTTTTTATTGGGCTTGGTGGATTGCCTGGGCACCTTTTGTAGGCATGTTTATTGCGCGCATCAGTTATGGCCGCACTGTGCGGGAATTCATCACCTGGGTGCTGATCGTACCCACAATCATTGCCATCTTATGGATGGCCACCTTTGGTGGCAGCGCACTGGATCAGTATTTTGCCATGGGCTACTCCGGCGTTGCCGAGGCAGTGCCCGAACTTGCGCTTTTCAAGATGCTGGAAATGTTACCAATGACGGGCATAGTCTCAGCCTTCAGTGTATGTCTGATCACACTTTTTTTCGTCACATCGGCCGATTCGGGCTCACTGGTGATGGACACCATAACGGCGGGTGGCAAGATGGATGTCCCGGTTCAGCAACGCGTTTTTTGGTGTCTGCTTGCTGGCTTAACGGCGATGGTGTTGATGTTCGGTGGAGGCATGGAATCGCTACAGGCACTGACGCTGGCAGTGGCATTGCCCTTTTCCTTTGTGTTGCTATGCATGAGCGCAGGGCTACTCAAGGGGTTGCGCGAGGAACTTGCTCGCCAGAACT
>JAPORB010000185.1 GCA_026710425.1 Gammaproteobacteria bacterium | reverse complement strand
ACAGCCTCTGATCCAGTAACCCAGAAAAAGATAAGGAAGTCCCCGGGATTGGCAATAGTTTATTTGCCGCAGAATGGCGTACTTACCAAGTGACCGGTTATTGAGATCAGTGTCATAGAAGGTATAGACCGCTGACACTCCTTGATCCAGTTCATCAATAACACTGACCATTACGAGATTACCTTGTTCGTAAAAAAGATGAAATCGGGTATTGACCATTCTGGTTTTTATGAAGGATTCAAATTCTTCCATCGTGGCTGGAAACATGTCGCCATCTCCATGCCGTTCACTGATGTACTTACTGTAGAGGGCATAACTATTATCGTCAGCAAGATTGGACTGTTCCACCATAGTTAAATCGTTGTTGCGGCTCAGCACCCGCTTGTAAGAGCGGCTTAAACGAAACTGGGCAACCGGAATGCGACAGGAAATACAGGCATGACAAAACTGGCAGTCGGGGCGGTAGAGATGTGCACCACTCCGGCGATAGCCCAGTTCGCTCAGTTTGCTGCTCATCCGCTTGGTGATGGTTATATAAGGGTCCAGAAACACGCTGGTTGCATGTTCACCTGGCTTGTAGATGCAGGGCTGTGGTGAGCTTTGAAGCAGGCGAATTGAACTGAGGAATTTACTGTTACAACTCATGGTTGATAATGCACTCACTGATTGATCCGTACAATCAGATTCAGTTCCTGTCCGGTCACTTCCTGATTCTGTGGCCAAGCCACCCCCTGATCGTCCAATGTGGCACCAGCAACCATATCAACAAATTTTGATCTGGAGATTTTTTCAGCACCCAGACTAAGCAGATGGTCGCTGCAAACTTGGCAATCCACCACCTGAAAATTCCAGTCGCATAACTGACTTACCAGAACAGCCAAAGCGATTTTGGATGTGCCGGGCTCAAGGCTGAACATCGATTCACCGAAGAAAACCTTACCCAGTGCCACTCCATACAGCCCACCCACAAGCTGGCCATTTTTTCGGACTTCAACACAGTGAGCATAGCCCAGCTTATGCAGTTGAGTGTAAGCAGCTGCCATATCACGAGTGATCCAGGTGCCGGTTGAGTGGTCTTTTCGATGGGCACAATGTGAAATCACCGAGGCAAAATCGCGGTTGATATAAAGACGATAAGGGTGTTTTCTGAGCTGTTTTCTAAAACTTTTTGAGATATGTAGCTTGTGTGGAAAAATCACCAAGCGCGGATCGGGAGACCACCATAGTATTTGCCACCCTTCCTCATACCAGGGGAAAATACCGTTTCGGTAGGCTTTGAGCAACCACGGCGGACTCAGATTACCACCAACTGCCAGCAGCCCCTTTTCATCAGCACTCTCCAGAGGTGGAAAATCAACTAAGGCAGGATCAAGCCAGACAGTGGGCATTTGTTGAGATTTTGGCGGAAGGATAAGATAGTTAGTCCAAAAAAGTCAGGCTACGGTATCCAGGAACTTTTCGGCATCCAGGGCTGCCATGCAACCAAACCCGGCACTGGTCACCGCCTGCCGGTAAACTTGATCAGCGATGTCGCCAGCGGCAAATACGCCGGGCACGCTAGTTGCGGTGGCATTGCCGCCGATGCCGCTGTTTATAATCACATAACCATTACGCATTTCCAGTTGTCCATGAAACAGCTCTGAGTTCGGTATATGACCTATGGCAATAAATACGCCATCAAGTTCAAGTTGTTGGCAGGCACCAGTTTTTTTGTTCTTGATACTGATACCAGTTACTCCCATGTTATCACCAAGAACTTCATCCAGAACATGATCCCAGGCAATGCTAACCCTGCCTTCCTCAACCCGGTCAAACAGCTTTTTCTGCAAGATTTTCTCTGCCCGCAAGGCATCTCGGCGATGAACCAAAGTAACTTTGGAACAGATGTTGGAAAGATAAAGTGCCTCCTCCACGGCTGTGTTTCCTCCGCCTATGACAGCCACAGGTTTGTTGCGATAGAAGAATCCATCACAGGTAGCGCAAGCACTTACACCTTTGCCCATGAATGCTGTCTCGGATTCCAGGCCTAGGTACTGGGCAGACGCTCCAGTTGCGATGATCAGCGCATCGCAATTGTAGATACCGGCATCGCCAGTCAACTCGAAAGGTCTACAGCCGAGGTCAACTTTGTTGATGTGATCAAAAATCACCTCTGTGTCGAAGCGTTCGGCATGATTTTTCATGCGCTCCATCAAGTCGGGACCTTGCAGGCCCGAAACATCTCCGGGCCAATTATCCACATCCGTTGTGGTAGTAAGCTGGCCGCCCTGAACTAGCCCAGTTATAAGTACCGGCTCCAGATTGGCTCGTGCAGCGTAAACCGCTGCGGTGTACCCGGCAGGCCCTGAGCCCAGGATGATTAGCTTGTGATGTTGAGTGTTAGACATTGATATTTTCCTTGTCGGCAAATGACTCTTCAACTGCTGATTGAATCAGTCTGTTCAAGGGCCTATATATGATTGGAGGCATAGTATGTGAAGGCTGAGTCGGGATTTTAAAGATCGCCGGATCAAATGTGTAGTTTTGACTTATTCTGCATAAATGACCTGCCATGCTAACTGTCAGGGTAAATTGTGATTAATCCAAAGACGATTTCTCCCGATAAAAAGAGGATGAGATTACACAATTTTGTGAAAAAACAGTTATTCAACTGCCCCTGGAGAGTGATTTTCCTAGAAAATTGTGTAACAATCATACGCATGCCTCTGAATCAGTTGAAAAAGGTCTTCGATCAAATTGAAAAACGCTACAGTCAATAAGCCCGAGGTTAGTCCAGGAACTACTTCGGTAATACGGCGCCTGATAAAAGAGGGAAATCTTATTGCCTGCCTTTTGCTGGCACTTTTTCTGCTGATCGCTTTGCTTAGCTACTCTCCGAACGATCCAGGATACCTAACCACCGGAACTGGTACCGGAATCAATAATGCGGTTGGGACTTATGGTGCCCTGCTTGCAGATGTCTTGCTATATATATTTGGCTATCTAGCCTATATCTTTCCAGTCCTCCTTGCAGTCAAGGCCCTCTCCTCTTTCAGGGCACTAGAGGTGGAAGATGGAGTTTTTTCGTGGCCCTTACTGATTCTTAAGTCTGGCGGTTTTATGCTGTTGGTTCTGTCCGCCAGCGGCTTGGCTACACTGCACTTCGAAATCCCGGATGGCACTAACTATATCGCTGGCGGGGTGCTTGGGTCCATTATTGTTGATCTTTTGGTACCCCTGCTAGCAAGTCTGGGCAGTACGCTTCTGTTGCTGGCGGTATTTCTATTTGGATTGACCATCACAGCAGCCGTCTCCTGGCTGGATATTGTGGACAGGCTAGGCCAATACGCCCTGCTATTGTATGGTCTTTTGAAATCGCAGATCCAGCGATGGGCAGAACTGCACAGGCAAAAGCAGGCAACCAAAGATCGTCTGGAAAAGCGCAAAAAGGAACTCGATATCCAAATTAGAAAAGATTTGGAGCGCAAACCACCGACCATTTCCCCTCCGAAACCTGCCTTAGAGCAAAAAAGTAGCCGGGTCGAAAAGGAAGAGCGACAACCGGAACTTTTTGAAAATATCTCCATTAAACAGCTGCCCAAAATCACCCTGCTGGATGCCTGGACCGAAACCAATGAAACTGGCTTTTCTAAAGAATCGCTGGAAGCTCTGTCCAGACTGCTCGAATTGAAGCTGAAGGAATTTGGTATTGATATAGAAGTCTCAGCGGTTAATCCAGGCCCGGTGATTACTCGCTTTGAGGTGCAGCCGGCACCCGGTGTCAAGGCCAGCCGCATTACCAATCTGGCTAAAGATCTGGCTCGCTCCCTTGCAGTGGTGTCCGTGCGGATAGTGGAAGTAATTGCGGGCAAGACTGTTATTGGTATTGAGCTACCCAATGAAAACAGGAAAATCATTCAGCTCCGGCAGGTCCTTTCTTCAGAAGAGTTTGACCTTGCCGTTTCCCCACTTTCGATGGCACTTGGCCACGACATTGTCGGCAAGCCGGTGATCGTTGACCTAGCTAAGATGCCGCATCTGCTGGTCGCAGGCACTACCGGTTCGGGCAAGTCAGTTGGTATCAATGCCATGATCCTTAGTCTCTTGTTCAAGTCCACTCCAGAAAAGGTCAGATTAATAATGATCGACCCTAAGATGCTGGAACTGTCAGTATATGATGATATCCCACACCTGCTGACACCAGTCATTACCGACATGAAAGATGCGGCTAATGGACTTCGCTGGTGTGTTGGAGAAATGGAACGCCGCTATAAGCTGATGTCAGCATTAGGAGTGAGAAATCTTTCCGGATTCAACAAAAAAGTAACTGAAGCGAAGCAAAACAAGCAACCAATTCTAGATCCTACGTTTCAGCCAGATCCCATGATTGGTGAAGAAGAACAGATAGCACCGGAGCTGGAGGCATTACCCTGTATTGTGGTCGTTGTGGATGAGCTGGCTGACATGATGATGGTGGTTGGCAAGAAAGTTGAGGAGCTGATTGCCCGCATCGCCCAGAAAGCTAGGGCAGCTGGAATACATCTAATTCTGGCTACTCAGAGACCTTCAGTAGATGTGCTAACTGGTCTTATCAAGGCTAATGTGCCAACACGCCTGTCATTCATGGTGCAGTCAAAGGTAGATTCCCGCACTATTCTCGGGGAGGGCGGTGCCGAACAATTACTGGGGCATGGAGATATGCTGTTCTTACCACCGGGGGGCGGCGTGCCAACGCGAGTCCATGGTGCCTTTGTCAGCGATGAGGAAGTACATCGTGTAGTCAAGGACTGGAAGAGCCGGGGTAAGCCCGAATATATTGAAGCTATCACCAGCAACCAAGAGTCGAGTGATGAATTTGGTGGTAGTGCCTCGGTTGGCGAGGGAGGGGAGGGAGATGAACTTTACGACGAAGCGGTGCGTTTTGTAACCGAATCCCGCAAGGCCTCTATTTCGGCGGTGCAGCGTAAACTGCGAATCGGCTATAATCGTGCGGCCCGATTTATTGAGTCCATGGAGGCCGCAGGGGTAGTATCGGGAATGAACAGTAACGGCTCGCGCGAAGTCATTGCCCCTGCACCGCCTCGCGACTGACACAAGTCTCAATAACCATTACTCGTTATGTCTCGTTCGCCAAGACTGCTCTCTGTGCAGTTTCCTGTAGTGCTTTGTACACTGCTGATTGTCAGTTACTTGCCCGTATGTAATGTGCATGCGAACTCTCTGGCAGATGCCTCCCAGACTTCTGAAGCCGAGACGAAACTGAAAAAGCTATTACAGGGATTTGAAACCCTCAGTGCTGAGGTGTTGCAATTGATAGTGGAATCGGATGGTGGGGTACTGGAAGAGAGCGACATTTTAATGCGGCTGAAACGACCAGATAGTTTTTACTGGGAGACAATCGCACCATTTGCCGAATTAATCGTAACCGATGGCCAGACTCTTTGGAACTACCAGCCGGATCTAGAGCAAGTGGTTATTGAAGACTGGGACACCACAGATTCGGAACTGGCAGCACAGCTACTCAGCGGTGAGACCGATGGTCTTAATTCTGAGCATACAATAGTACAACTAGATTCAGGCCAGATCGTGGCTGAAACTTCTCAACGCTTCCGCCTGACACCTCTGGCGGTTGACAGTGTGTATGACACAATCACACTCAATTTCGAACAGGGCAGTATTCAATCAATCCATATAGCCAGCAAAAATGGCCAGCAGACCGTTTGGGAATTCATCTCTGTGCAGTCAGACCCGGAGATCAGAGACGATCTGTTTCGATTCACACCACCGCCGGGTATTGAAATTATCGACAACCGCTCTCATGCTTTGAGTCAATCTACTTGTTTTTAAGATTTATCCCATTACCAATGACAAGCTATTTCTTTATTGCAGCAGGGGGAGCCCTAGGAGCGTTAAGTCGCTACTGGTTGGGATCAGCCGTTCAAGGGCTGACCGGATCTAATTTTCCGCTGGGTACCTTTATGGTCAACGTACTTGGCAGCTTCCTGATTGGGCTATTATTTATCGCGCTGTCTGAACGGATATTGTTAGCAGAAACTCTGCGCCCACTAATAGTTATAGGCTTTCTGGGTGCTATGACCACTTTTTCCACTTTTTCGCTGGATGCACTTTTGCTACTTCAAAATGGTCACTACAATAGTGCTTTTTTATATGTTCTTGGAAGCGTGGCGATATGTCTACTCGCAGCGAGTGCAGGTCTTTTCCTTGCCAGAGCCATTTTCTGACACTAATCGGAACACATCATGTTAGACCCTCGAAGAATACGTTCGGAACCCGAGCGTATCGCTAAACTTCTCAAAATCAAAGGTTTTGAGCTGGATATAGGGCTGCTGGCCGAACTGGACAGCAAGCGTAAAACCCTGCAACTGGAAACCGAGGCATTGCAAAATGAGCGTAATTCACGCTCAAAAGAGGTTGGCAAGGCAAAGGCGGCAGGCGAGGATATCTCGACAATACTGGGGACAATGGAGAGCATAAAGGCCAACCTGGAGTCTAAGAAGGTGCAGCTGCATAAGCTTCAGGAACAGATACATACCTACCTTATGGGGGTACCAAATGTCCCTGATGAAGTGGTGCCAGCAGGGGATAACGAGGCGGCCAACCAAGAAATCATGGCCTGGGGCGAAACCCCCAACTTTGAGTTCAAAGTCAAGGATCATACTGAGATAGGTGCTAGCCTCAACGGAATGGACTTTGCTGCAGCCACTAAATTGACCGGTTCACGATTCGTGGTTATGCAGGGTGTTATAGCAAGACTGCATCGTGCTCTGGAACAGTTCATGCTGGATCTGCATACTCGAGAGCATGGCTACACAGAAATCAATGTACCATACATCGTTAATCAGCAATCATTGGAAGGTACCAGCCAACTTCCAAAATTTGAGGAAGATCTCTTCAAGCTAATAGGTGATCATGACTACTACCTAATTCCCACAGCTGAGGTGCCGGTGACCAACATGATTCGTGATGAAATAATTGATGCCGATGCACTACCGCAAAAATATGTTTGTCACACGGCCTGCTTTCGTTCTGAGGCTGGCAACTACGGCAAGGATACAAGGGGCATGATCCGCCAACATCAGTTTGAAAAAGTTGAGTTGGTACAGATAGTGACTCCTGATAACTCCTACCAGGCTCTCGAGGAGTTGACATTGCACGCTGAGAAAGTCTTGCAGTTGTTGCAGCTGCCCTATAGAAAGGTGATTCTGTGTGGCGGAGACTTGGGTTTTGGTGCAGCGAAGACCTATGATCTGGAGGTTTGGCTACCATCACAGAAGTGTTACCGAGAAATATCCTCGTGCAGCAATTTTACAGATTTTCAAGCTCGCCGCATGCGGGCCCGCTGGCGTAATCCTGAAACTGGCAAACCGGAGCTGGTTCATACCTTGAACGGAAGTGGCCTTGCCATTGGTCGCACCCTGATAGCCTTGCTGGAAAACTTTCAGCATGCTGATGGTCGAGTCACAATTCCTGCTGCTTTGAGTCCCTATATGGAGGGTACTAACATCCTTGGCTGATCCTTATTAGAGTGATATTGCAATACAACTTTGATAAATCTGTGGAGTTAATGTGGCATTAAATTGTGAGTGCAAACTAGAGGCTGGATCAATGGAACTTTCGGCCTATGAGAGTGTGTGGCAAAGGGTGCGCGAAACATATGGGAAGGGGTATTGTATCTACGAACGAGGGTTGTAAGCACTACTGTATAAGGAATTAAATTTTGAATTCCCAGAAAAGAATATTGTCGTAGAGCCTAGATGGGTTCAAGATGGAAAAACATATATTCCAGGTCTGGTAATGATTTGCGAACATGAGATTAGCGATATTTTTGAAATTAAATTTTGTCCCTGGTGGTATCCGAACTACAAAATTGATGAAAAAAAGCTATTGGAATATGGTGGTGAGCATGATGTTAGATTAAAGAATCCATATTCTGTGGATTCTGACAATGTACTTTATGACCGAATGCAAATCAGCAAAAACTGTAAGCGTCATTTTGTTGCAGTAGGAAGAAGCAATTCAGATGCAGTTATGCTAAAGAATATATCACGAGATATTATTCACTGGTATGGCAAAATTGAGCAAAGTCCTGAGGGTAATTGCTGGGACATAAGCAAAGGAGAAAGGGGCAAGTCGGCAACAATGCCTTCTTCCTTATAATTCTGGAATAGGACTGCGCAAGACCCTCATAATTTTGAATTCAGTTAATGGTCTCAGAGGAGAAGGCGAAGTAAGCTAAAATGCCAAACCTTGCAATAATAGCTTAGAAATTGAGCTTTCATATGGACACTGTATGCAAAGGACCGGGCAGTGGCCACTCATTCCGGCAGTGAAAGCTCGAACGCTGCGTCAAGGAGTCCCGGTCTCCAATGATTTTAGGTTATGTTTTTCTGACCCCGTAGAAATAATTACGCATTGACCTGAGGTATAGATTACTGACCAAGCCCAGCAGTCAGAGGGAAGGGTTAGAAATAGGAAATAAATTGACAGCATAATGTCTTTAATGCTGCCAGATTGCTGTGGTTATGAATAAGCTTCTGCCAAGGCGAATCCAGACCCGGAGAGGTGATTGTTACAGACAGTTATCAGGTTTAGGGAGGCCAGCTATTTTAGCTGCTGACCTCGCAGCACTGCCCCCAAAGAGCTGCATTAGATAAATGCTTTTTCCCTTTTCTGGCCCCAATTCCTTTTTCACATAACTTATCAAGGCCCGGCTTGCCGGCGTAGCCTGGTAGCAATTGTAATAGCGTCTCAGCAGCCTAAGTATTTCCCAATGGGCAGGTGTCAGCGCAATACCATCATTCAGGGCTATCTGCCCGGCCACCATTTCAGACCAATCATCAAGATTCTTCAGGTAGCCTTCCTTATCCTGTTCAATCATTGCCAGGTTCTCTGCCTCTAAAACCAACTCACAACTTTGCTGTATTCAGTGCAGAGCTTAACAAAACGCTCGTAGTTTACCTGCTGAATGAGTTCAAAGGTTTTTTCAGCCAGACCACGGGCCAACAAGTCTTCCTCAAGACAATAAATCGGTATCCTGCCAAGAGGACGGATCAGATCTTCTCGTAGGCTGTAGTACACTCCATCCTCAAGAAGTAACAATGCATCAGAACCTTCAATGATACTTTGGCAGCTCTCCAGCAGACCCAGAGCAGGGGGTTTACTAATTGTGAATAAAATGCTCACAGATTGAATACATGGTCTGCGTTTCTTAGCAGTAACCGGATGCCGGGTGCATTGATTTCAGTGGCAGGTAATAACAAATCCTGTGTGCCTAAACCCCGATAGTTCAAAGACTCACCATCCACATAGACCTGATTTACGCCATAAAGCTCAAGTGATTGTAAGGTTTTACCCAAGGTTTTTCTGTTGATGGCACTGGCATCCTGTTCTTTCAGAAGCTGATAGACTCCGTCATCAAGAAAAATGTAGTGTACTGTTTGCTCGAAAACTGCAGCAGCCAGCACCGCATCCAGGCATAGCTGTGACCGATGACTGCCATAGGGCGCAGACCGGGAAAGAAAAATAAAGGTTTGGGCTTTTGTTGCCATGCTGTTCAACTAGCCGAAATGTACCAGACGATCAGCATTGACAGCGGCATCAATTAACTGACCAAGGCCGGCAATTTCTGTGCTGTCAAGCAAGGTGTGGGCATCCAAATTATGGCGATCGGCTTCTTCAGGCGTAAGGATTCCACGCCTGATGGCAGAACTCACACAGGCAACCGAGTCCAATTTATACTTGGTAATCAAACCATGCCACTGTTGAGGCAGATTGGTCTCATCCTGTGGTGTTACAGTCAGCCGGTTAGCATTCTCAACACCATCAGCAATAAAAAATAACCGATATAGTTCATGACCCTCGTTCAGAAGTGTCCTCACAAACTGATATGCCGAAGCGGCAGCCTGAGAGGAAGCGGGCGAGCTATAGACTACGACAGCGAATTTCACGGCAGGTGACAAACAAAAGCCCCGGTCTGGCCGGGGCATTTGATCAATGGGGTAAGACAGAAGGCTTATAGAGAGCCTAATGCACCAAAATACTTGCTGACCGCTCGGCGGTCGTCAGCGGATAAGTGGTCCTTCAAACCAAGGCCGCTGTTCAGATTTAGCCTAATCGTCTCCGGAAAATGCCATTAACAGATGAAGCAGACTCATGAATATATTATATATGGAAACATATAAGGTGATGGTCGCCAGTATGTAGTTCCGCTCTCCACCATTAATGATTTCAGAAGTTTGATAAAGAATTATGGCACTGGAGAAAAGCATAAAGGCAACAGACATAGCTAGTTGCAGGGCCGGCATTGGCCAGATCAGGCTGATGATGATTGCTGCAATTAGTACCAAACAACCTGCAGCGATGAATCCCCGCAAAAAGGAAAAATCCCTACGAGAAACCAGCACCCAGCCAGAAAGGCCAAAGAATATAAATGCGGTCCCGCCGAGTGCGGTCATAACCATTTCACTACCGGCAGAGGTCGATAACAGGGCCCCGATCATTGGCCCGATACCATAGCCAATAAAGCCAGTGAAACCGAAAGTGGTCACAAGCCCCCAAGGGCTATTGGCCAGAGCATGGGTCGCAAACAAAAAACCGTAAGCACCAATCAGAAAAATCCAAGGGCTGAGGGCTGGGGCATTAAAGCTCAACATTGCCGTGAAGGCACTGAAGGCCAAGGTAAGGCCCAGTAACATATAGGTATTTTTCAGAACCTTGTTGACAGCCAGAGCTGATTCTTGGCCCCGTGTTACTGTTGTAAAGTTCAAGTCATTCATTGTTGTCTCCAGCAGTTAATAGGGAAAGTTACTTTAAAAAAGACCAACAGTTCATATGTTTGATTAACCTAACAATCTGCCATGAAAAAACCCAGTCTGTAACAAACGCCAAAATTGGTCAGATTTGACAAAATATTTTGGGTCTGGGACCCGAAATTCAATGTCCTGACACAGCAAGTTATTAACGAAATTACATCATATGATACAAAGTGTTCACCTAAAATCAATGATTTTAATGAAATTTTCCAGGTCAATCTTAGGCATGTTTCAGGCTAAAGCCGTGATATCCAGGAAACAGTCAGATTAGCTTAACATAAAATATCTAATTATATCAATAGGCTGTGCCAATTTTGCTTTGTTATCCTTGGCCCTGATGATAGTAATGATAGCCAAGAAACTGCGTCACAGGGCCTACAAGGCAATCAAAAGGAAGTTCCTATCCAATGCTCGTTAATATAAAATAAACAAGCTATGGAGGGGTGGCAGAGCGGTTTAATGCACTGGTCTTGAAAACCAGCGAGGGTGAAAGTCCTCCGAGAGTTCGAATCTCTCCCCCTCCGCCAAATTCCATTCTCCCTAGATAATCCACACTTCCAAAAATGTTTTGCCCCCCAAAAAGGTGGTAAAGGATCATTTGCACACCCTGACTTACGATCAGTCTCATAATCATTCAACTATTGCTTGAGGGTAGGGGACATTTGATGTATAGAAGAGCTCAGTCACGATTAGTTGGATTTCTGATTATAGACCATTATAAAAATGTTGGGCCTAATCCCGGGCCATCTGACTCAATTTCTAAGAGGCATTGACCTGCCAGTTGACTCAGTGAGGGTCGAGTTGATTTGTCAGTCTTAAGCACTTGGTTAATCACGATGCCCAAGCCTGCTCAACATTCTTTTTAAGCAATCCGCAAACGTATTTGGGAATAAGCTTGATAAACCGGACCAGATTTCTGGATTGCCAATAGTTGTTTGTGCGTTATTTTGCATCAGGATTCTTCGCACTTTCCAGCCACAGAATACCTTGCTATCAGTCTCTGATTCGAGTAACGATGGAACTGACACGTCGGTTATTTAAAGCGATAAAATCTGCCAAAATACGCCCGCTTTCAAGTAGCAGGGGATCGTCTTCCTCCTCGCCCTCTGTGCTAACCTCTTCTGCCCCAGACTCGGATTGTTCGACAAACTCAGAGTTATTACTGGCCAAATCTGATGTGGCTTCACTATCAGCAATCCGTTCTTCTTCGACCCACTCATTGAGAGGTAGTCCTTTCAAAAATCGGCGCATATTTTCCGAATCAAATTCTTCCCGGCGATTACGTTCACGCTCTTCCTTCACCACCATTTCATTAAGTGACATCCACTCCCTTTCTCGGTATCGCTGGGTTCGTTCAATTTGATCTTCGATATAGTTGAAATCAGGTGACCCTTGCACTCGTTTCTCATGGCGTTCTCTCAGTTCAGGCAGCAATGCCTGGATAGAATGGTAGGAACGGTATTCCACTGGTCTAACCTGATCCCAGGAGAGGGCACCATCCAAACTACTTTCACCTATGTCTTCAAAGGCTTCATAAAAATCAGGAAATTCTATATCTGGTAAAACACCGCGGTGTTGGGTGCTATCACCCGAGATTCGATAAAATTTGGAACGAGTTACCTTGGCCTGACCATATTTCATAGGAATGATTTCCTGCACTGTGCCTTTACCAAAGGTACGCCCACCGAGCACAACCCCTCGCTGGTAGTCTTGAATAGCACCAGCAAATATCTCCGAGGCGGAGGCACTGGTCCTATTGACTAGCACTGCCAGAGGGCCGTCATAGGATACTTCCGGGTCATTATCGCCAAAGGAACGGGTAAACCCGTTACGAATGCCGGAATATCTGATTTGTACTGTTGCACCGGTTTCAATAAAAAGACCTATCAGTTGGTTGGCCTCACTGAGGCTGCCACCACCGTTATTGCGCAGATCAACTACTACAGAATCAACTTGCTGCTCCTTTAGATCCTCCAGTATGGCTTTAACATCACGGGTGGAGCTTTTATAGTTCTCGTCACCTTGAGAAGCCGCCTCAAAGTCAAAATAAAATGTAGGCAAGGTTATAATACCAATTTTGTAGCTCTGGTCGTTGTAGCTCAGGTCGAGTACCTTACCCTTTGCCGACTGATCCTCCAATTTGACCGTGTCACGAGTAATCTTGACAGTGGTGGCACTGGATTCGCTAATTGCATCAGCTGGGATTACACTAAGGCGGACCACTGTACCTCTCTCACCGCGAATCTGTGATACCACATCATCAAGACGCATTCCGACCACATCTTGAATATCACCATCCGCCCCCTGTCCGATACCAATAATACGATCACCCGCCTGCAATTCACCGCCACGATCAGCTGGTCCACCAGTGACTAATTCCACAATCTTGGTATATTCCTCTTCACTAGTCAGTTGTGCACCAATGCCCTCAAGGGAAAGCGACATTAGCATATTGAAATTTTCAGAGTCCTGCGGAGAAAAGTAGTCTGTATGCGGATCCATAGCCCGCGCAATGGTCGACATATAGACCTGAAAAATATCCCGTTCATTGGTTTTAAGTACCTGACTGAGTTGATTACGATAGCGTTTGCTGAGCTTATCCCTAACCTCCTCATTGCTGTCTCCAGTAAGTCTCAGACTCAGAACGCTATTCTTTATCCGCTTGCGCCAAATTTCATCAAGTTCGACCGTAGTCTCAGCATAGGGATCATCTTCTCGATCAAGGTCAATACTTTCATCCAAGGTAAAATCCATGTCAGGAATGTGGTTCTCAACACGATTGATGGCATAGATCAAGCGTTCTAGAAGGCGCTTATAGTAGATATTATAGATTTCAAAACCTGGCCCGACATCACCTTGAGCCAATGTATTGTCGATTGTATAACGGTACTTGCTCAGCTCATTAACATCGGTTCTGAGAAAATACAGATGTGACCCGTCAAGGTTGTCGAGGTAGCTGTCAAATACAGTTGAGGAGAAAGCATCATTAATGTCCGCTGCCGCATAATGTTTAGCTTTCAACTCAGTAAGCAGCTCGGTAACGGTCTCGCCATGAATGGGCAAAGGAGAAACAGATTGATACAAAGACTCAATATCCAGAACGGTGTTGAGTTGTAGCGGTTCTTCCTGAGCCGAGCCTATATGAGTGAAAGAGAGAGCTGAAGCTAAAAGAAGTAGGGCGGTCAGCAATCCTTTGAGTTGTCTGCGGGCATAAGACCGCGGGGCTTTGATTAAATTTTCAATGCTCATAATGCTCCATTTTTTCTTATTTCCGTCCCAGCCAGGCCCCGCTTATCATGTGACCAAGCGAGCATAGGTTGGTCAGATTGAAAACAGTGCAGCTACCAATTGCCGAGCTGTCCAATTTTGTCCGAACCAATGTCCATGAGGGAAAACGCCTGTAATACTGCTTGTGGATCAGCAGGTAACATAAGAAATAGAAGAATATGCTAAATCTTCGTAACTGAAAAGTACCTGACAGACAGTGTCTGTTGAATTTCTAAATAATCAGGCTGCCTTGGGTCATCTTATCTGCTTCTGACGAGCACTGGCATGACGTTCTGCCCGCTCGACATCAATATAGCGATCTGTGATGGCACTGGAGCCATGCCCCGCATCATCCCGTACGTGTTCCCGGGGACGATGTTTTACATCCTCGGAGATTCCAGTGTGACGCAACCAATGTACTGTGGCATCTCCCAGTCTTTCCGCCTCCCCCTCGAACCCTTCCTGACGCATTTTGGTCGCAGCTGCATCAAAGCAGCCCTGCACAATACCTCGAATCTGGCGGGTGCTAGTAATACCGCCCTTACCACGAGTCTTATGAATGAGCGGTGAGGCCTCACCTGGACGCGGCAGGGCAGAAAGCCCGCGGGAGAGACGATAGCGCTTGAGGGCGTTGAGCATGGCATCACTGACAGAGATATCGCGCTCCTTATTGCCCTTGCCCACGGTAACAAACCACCAATTGCCCTCCTGATCCAGCTGAAAATGACCCATCTGTGGTTGCCAGCGGGGGGTTTCCACCAGTTCCGAGATTCTTAGATACATGGCGAAGAGGGCATTCATAATGAAAAGGGTTCGTTCATGCAGTTCAGGCTGCTCAGCCGCCAAGATTTCCGCAGCATCAATGACAAATTCCCATTGCAATGGCGAGAGGCGGCGGATCTTGCCATGGGTCTGCTGTTTGCGCAGGAATTTACTTTTCTGGCGCAATTGGGAGACTGGGTTAGCTGCCAGCTGGCTTTCCTGGATCAGAAAGTTAAAGAAGCTGCTCAAAACACTGAAAAGGGACTGCAGGGCGGGCTGGGAAGGGGCATATACATTACTGGGACTGACGTATGGCCGCCATTGTTCATTGGGGATTCGGTGCCCGTCCTTATTGAGGTAGCGGGTCACATTTTTTTGACCAATCCATGATTTGGGCGGTGCTTTGGCAAATTCCACATAATCTTCAATATCCTGCCGAACTATCTGGTGTAATGACTTTTTTGCTACCAGCCAGCACCAGTGAAGAAAATGCTCTATTTCCCGCCTATAGGTGCTGAAGGTATCGGGGCTACCCCGATAGCTGTAGATAAACTCGCTGGCATGCTGGTAATCCGTAATGGCATCAGCAGGGTAATCGCTAAGCAAATGATCCAGCGATTGCAGTGGCTCCTTGAAAGGATTGGGCATTTCTTCCAGAGTATCGAAAAATGCAGCTGGTGGTTTGATTTTGGACATTAAGTATCTTATGCAATCAGAGGGAAAAGTCTAAATTTACTCTATGTTCGAATCATTTATTTTCGCAATGGAAGAGGTCAGAATTGAACCAATTTACATCCATCTAAGATCGGTAGAGAGTCAGCAAACTTTAAGACACAGAGCATTAATAGGACAAGGATAAATTTCGAGCAGTTAATAATTACATGGTTGTGTAGGCTTTAGGCATGGCACGGGAAGAGACTGTTTTCGAGAGTAGGATGAGCCGCTGTCTGAAAAGGGTAGTGGAGGTCAGCTATCGAAACGGCAAAATGGCTGGCCTTCTGGAAGCCGATGCGAACCTCCTAAGCTGATGGCGGCGGGCGGCATCGCCATTTCTTTATTTTTCAGAATGTTGCTGACGATCTGACTCAAATTCTAGCAATTTCAATATCTAATACCCAAGAAGTGGCAGTAGGGGCTGACAGCACTAGAGTCTGAGCTTCACAAGAACACTGAACCAAAAGCTCGATTGATATATGCCAGGTGATAATATCAGGACGATAAGAGATAAGATTTCAACATCACTATTTCCGGTAATCTTTATTACCGGAAATAGTGATAAACATAGTTTTTCATTGCTTGAGTCACTTATCTAAATTAAATCAATTATTTGAGAGCGTTTTCTAACATACAATCTGCGATTAAAATTTGCATATATCCAATGTTAAAAGAGCTCGATTTTTTATAGACAAATTCAAGGAACTGGGATGCTCAAACACTTCGAGACCAACATTAATTGCATATTCTGGACTATCCAGACCTTCGACTCTGATTTATCGTGACCGATTTTACTCATTTACCAGAATCGGAGGTGACGATACCAGAACATTCCTAATCAATTGGAATTACAAGTAAATTTACAACATAACTATACCCTTTTACCCTTTTGTTTAACTGAAGGGAAAATACCTATACCAAGGATTCCTATGGCTTCAAGTTAAAAAAGTATTGCTTCTCATATATGAGGCCAAATTCACTTGCAACAAAATAGCTCGTGCCTGCGAGTTGTTCAAAGGGATGGTGAGCAAGTACTTGAAGCCCAGTGCTAGGAGGATCAAATGGCAGATGGTGTCTGAGGTCTATAAGTCCCCGTTTGCAAAAGGTGTTGCAAAATGCCGTATCAGACCCGTCTAGTACCCTGGTTTGGTGCTGATAGGCTTAGTTCCGCAGATATTGCTATGCGCTATTCCATGGTCAGGCAGATACCGGACAACATTGCTTATCAATTTCCACAGTGTCTGGCTTAGTTCTACCGCGTACCAGCGCACCGGCTTTGTGTCCGCACAGCAAAGGGATGGCTGAGAAAGTATGATTTTGCCGTACTGAGATTAGCCTGACATCAACGCCATTGCTACAGTTACTGCGGAAATCGGGTGCCACTCAATTTAGACAAAACAACATGTGATGAGGCAAAAACAGTCAGACGACCAGCTCAAGGCTGATGATTTCTGTCATCAGCCTGAGCCAAAATCCAACAGATTAGAAAGTCATACGAACGCCCATACCATAAGTCGTGCCATACTCATCATATTGCGACAAGCGGGAACGAGTACCGAAGTAATAATATTCAGGCTGATCATTCAGATTAATGGCTTCCGCCGTTAACATGATGTTGTCGTTCAACTTATAGCGAGCGGTGAGATCGATTTGCAGGAAGTCATCAGTGAATCGGTCATTACGAGCCTGGTCGCCGATCTCATCCAGAAAATCGCTGCGATAGTTGGTTGCCAGTCGCACGTCCCACTGGCCTAGATTATAACCAATCGATAGATTTGCAGTGTGTTTGGCCTGCTTGAAGAAAGGTACTGAACGTTGGCCGTACACACTGATTGCAGGGAGATCCGTCTCACCGTCGGAATGAGTGTAGTTGGCAACCAGCAACAGGCCATTGTTCCAGGCCGTCTGAAAAGACATCTCGAATCCGGCAATACTGGCATTGTCCGTATTGATGTAAGTTGCAGCCTGATCCCACAGCTGGTCACGGAACACCACGTCGTTGGCTTCCACTTCCACAATTGCATCCTCAATTTGCTTATAGAAGAGACCGGCACCGAAAAAGGTTGCCTCACCCATGTAGTACTCGTAAGAGAGATCCAGATTCCATGCCGTGGTCGGATTCAGTTCCGGGTTACCGCCTTCTATCTCATTATCTTCGGTATTGACCACAGCACCAGCCCTAGACTCTCCAAAGCCCGGTCTTACCAGTGAGCGGAACACACCAAATCGCATGACCTGCTCCTCACTCAGATCAAACTTGACATTCAGTGAAGGAGCCAGAAAGTCATAGTTATTCTCAAAGGCAGTCAATCCTGCAAAACCATCATCGAAGGCTTTACCCCGATAGGTGGTCAGCGTGTCTTCATAGCGCAAACCATAAACCCAAGTCGCATTACCGGTGACCGTGGTACCCATTATGTAAGCAGCCTTAATATCTTCCTCGGTGACCCAGTCTGCTGGGATTGATTCTTCATCTTCATCACCACTTAACTCATAGGCGATACCAGGAGCTTGGCAAAAGCTGCCATCAGATAGTGCAACCGAACCTGAGCCCAAGCCCGAGACAAATTGCTTTACCTGATCATAAGAGGCGGTTGGTCCTTCAACCGTATTCAGAAATTGCTGAGGCGTCACATACTCTACCGACGACAAAAGCAGCTCATCAACTGGCTCGTATCCGCAGTAGACATAGTCATTGATTTTTTCCCGCTGCCGTATTTTGGCCCCATACTGCAGCTGTGTGTTGATACTGAGGTCAGTGAAGAAATCAACCTTGGCCCCGGCATCTTCATCCGTATTCAAGGTAAATTCTCTCTCGAATATTCGCATCGGAAAACTCGATGGTTCGTAGAAAGTGTCCGGAAAGATTACCGCAGGACGGCGCGGGTCTGTATTGTCATATACGATCGAGTCGTCAACGGCAGCGGAGCGAAATATCGCCGCCTGACGATCCCTGTCATCTTGCTCGGCCTGTGAAGCAAAAATCTCAAAATCCCCACGATGGCGTTCACCAAATTGCAGGTTGGCACCAAGCCGGATTGAGCTAATTTCACGTATCTCGGTCCGATTACGGCTTTCTGTGTCCACTCGGGCGTTAGGGTAACTGAAGGTGCTGCCATTGATTACAGGCTGTTCCTCCTCGATTGAGTCGCGAACCTCCCACTTAGCCCGCCACTCACTGTCAGCGTACTCATTGTGAAAGATATGGGCAAAATAACTGTTTCCTGAGTTGGCACGGTAATCCAGTGCGAGCACTACCCCTTCACGTTCCCGAGTTAGGTCGTAATATCGTGTCTCAAAGTCATCATTCGGGGCTGTATCGCCCCAGCCTCCATTCTCGTTGTTGTGTGCAATGATTCGACGCGACTGGTCACTCAACACCAATGCTGCACCAAACTCACCATCGCCCAGTTCCCAGCGATTGGAGAAAGTTGCTGCTAATTTTGGATTGTTGGCATCATTAATCAGCTCGTTGTAATTGGTTTCAGCCTTCAGTCGAACGAATAATCCATCAAAGGAAAAAGCGGTGATTGTCTCAAGATCAATGGCACCGCCAATTGTGTCGGCATCAAGGTTTGGTGTGAGCGTCTTGTATACCGTCATGCTGTCCAGCAGGTCGGAGGGTACCCCATCAAGGATAATACCGCGTCTATCTTCTGGTGAGGCCGTGCTCACGCCATTGATCGTCATGGCATTGAGGTCAGTATTCATACCTCGTACGGTGACATATCTTCCTTCACCCTGATCGTTTTCCACCATAATGCCGGAGATACGTCGCAAGGATTCTGCAACATTGATGTCTGCGAAATTGCCAAGTGCATCAGAATCAATCACACCGGCAACCTTGTCCGAATCTCGCTGCTTTTGGATAGCACTTTGCAGACTGGCCCGACTGCCGATAACAACTATCTCATCAATGGACTCCTGACTATAAGCCTGTATCGAGAGCACCAGCCCTATGGCCGTGGTCAGTGAGTTCCTCTCTCTTAATATTTTCATGCAGATTTCCCTCGGTAGCTTAGAATTTGGGGGGACAGTACAGATTCGATGTAACAGCTTTTTTACAGAAAAAACCGGAAATCAGCCGTTCCCCTAGTGTGGCAGACCTGCTCCATAATTGAGACCCTTGCCCTGTTGCCATTCACAACCTCTCGAGGTGTTGGCAGGATTTAACCATTGAACAAGCGTCATCTTTATGACCGGCAGAATCAGTGGAGACCCAGTGCAATCGCAATGTCGCGCCAGGACAGGTACTTAAAGTCCTGACTCTCGCGTGGCAACTGATTGATGCCATCCTGCACCACGATAATTCCCTCGGGAAAGGCCGGCCCTAGACTGACACTGGCAACATCCACACCGTCCGTCTCCTCTGCACCGTCAATCAAACCATCTTGACGATCAGCAACCTCAAAACTTCCCCGGTAGGAAAACGGCGGTAGGCGATCAAAGATTGCATAGCTGTTGTTGCCTTGACTGGACACTAGCAGATAGCCGACATTGCCTGACAAATATAGTGCCATGCCCTCGACATCAGCTGACAGCACAGTCCCTTCTATCTCCATCACCGCCTGCAAATCTGCCGGAGCATCGTGCCGCGCAGACAACACGAAAATACCCATTTCCTCCACGCCAAGGAACAACCGCTGTTCGGCGTCATCAGCCACACAGCCCTCAGGCTTGCTAGGCACGACAAACTCCCGCAGCAATTCAGCGTGAAACTGGAGCAGTTCTGTTGTCTTCTCGTCAGCCGCCAACGACAGACTCCACTGTTGAAATCTACCATCTGTATCGTTGACAAATACCTGCATGCCCTGATCGTTGCGGAACATGCAAAGGCCATAGACTTCCGCCAATCCCGTGGCAATCTCGGAATCCTGCAGCCAAGTTAAGGTACCTGCCCGGTCAATCAAAAACAGGCTGATGGTGTTACCGGTGCGATTACTGGCGGCTGCAAGTGCCGACCATTCGCCATCTTCGCTAAAAGAACGCAGATCGATATTGTTTGTGAGACCGGCTGGAATGAATTGAACACGTCCACCATTGAGGTCATAGACTTCAATGCCGCTCTGTTTGTCGGTGCCAATGACCCGGCTGTCCGAAGGATTCTGCACATTGACCCAGATTGCCGGATCGTCGGCCGCATCACCGGCACTGCGTACCGGTTCAGTCTCGGTCACGGCGAAAATCACCGCAGCGTCGTGCGGAGACGGAGCAGACTCCTGCTCACAGGATATCAGCACAATTAAAAACAGACACGGCAAGATTAAGTTAGTGCTGCGGATATTGCGGGAAAGCCAAGCCTGGTTTGTCATTGATTGCTTCTCAACTTCACTGCGGTGAAATTGCGAGGAAGTCTATTGAAGGAATGTGACAGAAATAAGACAAACCTGAACTTAATAAGTGACTTTGATGGCGTTACTACCGATGCTTGGCTATCCTGACTTTGGGCATAAAGGCGATGGCGATTTGCGCGGGTGTCTTGCTGCCAATCTGGAAGCCGATTTGCGTATGCAGCTGATCAATCTCTGCGCGGTTCAATCCCAGTTTGGGTAGGTGCTCACACTGGGCAGCAGTCATCTGTTAGCCCATGGCACCAACATAGAGGGCATCAGTTTCCCGCACTCTGCCGAATACACACAAATAAGAATTAACAAGCCGATCCGTTGCCTACACCACGGTGTGTGTAAGCACAGACTCCAATCCCAGCACCGCAGCTTGAGCCTGAAAATCCCGCAAATTCAGTAAGTTCCTGAATACCGAAAACTTTTCGTGTTGCCAGCAGGTGGCCCGTGAGGTCTATGCACACTTTGATTTTCAATATGCGCCGGGGCGATCTTGATTGAGCTGCCATAATGTAGCTCCTTTGCTCCTGCAAGCCTTAGTATATGTAATGCTTACGGCATAAGGGAAACATGGCAAGCGGGGAACTTATGGAACTTGGGTCACCAGTACCGGAAACGATTGAGATGCCAGAATATTCCGACAATTTCGATGGACTGAATTTATATCAAGTAGTTGATGACGCAAAGAGGCATCTATGGACCGAGCTGATGGCACGCTAACATCCACTGAGAAGTGTTTTCCATGCCTCTGTTGATGGATTCGAAAAGTCTAGCGAACCATTAAAAATCCAATTCCTTCTTTGGCGATTATCTGAAAGATTTACGCATGAAGAACCGCCTTGTAAGACCAGCCAGTAGAACAATTATCAGGTGATTTGCCTTTGGTTATAGGATGGGTAAATCAATCTGAAATTATACCAAGTTGATCTCTTCTCGCAGAAACAAGTAAGGGCTCAAAAATATCATAATGATGATTTAATCATTTGTTTAACTTGGAAATATTATCAACAGGCTTGTCTCGCATAAATGAATAATAATCCTTTTTTGCTTCTATACCGCTGACTTAGTTTGATTTTGATATTTGGATCAGAAGTACACCAACCCTGGGTTAACCAATACATGACTGATTGATGACTTCCCTGTCTTGCAAATCCAGCTCAAGATCATACTTCGCAGAAATAAATTGCCATTTCCGAGCATATTCACAATGAAAGGATTTATCGGGCGGCATATATTCGGAGGGTCCTCTTGCACTTTTGGATGAGTTCTCACCATCATCAACTGCCAGAAGATTCTCTGGATCATTAGCAAACAGCATCTTGACAAAAGCCGACCAAACAGCACCCCCATGATCATGTGCATATTTGAGGGGTATTACATGATCTATATCCAAATCACTGGCCAGTGTGTAAGAGTCGCCAGTATAGGGATCAAGCCATTGTCCAGTTGAAACTATACAGTTGTTTGCTCTGGTGAAAGTAACTGCAACTTCACTAGTATCAATCAGCAGTTCATGTCTGGTGTTTTGACAATCACTGTCGAAATCTTCCCAATGTGACCAGTCTCCCCTATTGTATGGAAAGCTTGCTGGATATTCCCCAGCCGCCAATGAAAAAGTGGTTAAATCATCGCTACCTATTAACTCAACCTTTGTAGCATAGGACTCTCCGGAATCAACTTGAATAAGGGGAATAGTCAGTCTCAAGTTTTCAGTAGAAAGTATGGGCAGTTGTGCAGCTGCCGTTAAGGAAAATGCAAATATACTTATGAAAGTAATACCTCTTATAATTTTCATTCTAAAAATCCTATAAAATTTCTAATTCAAGAACTTTTCTTAGGCAAGATCTGAGTGCATAAGCATCTTGTTAGAACCCGATCAGTTTAGTAATAGCTTACAATGTTCTCCTGAAATTGATTCTGTTCCCCCACTTATATGATGCATGGTTCCTTCTCCTGCGAGCACCTAAGATGTCGAATTACAGATTAAGTTTGAAACATTGAAATGTAATTCTAACTTTGGATTAACCATGATATTCAGGTATAAATTTTAAGCGATACCTCTGATTATCAGTCAATGATTTTCAGAATGAAGATATCATTATTCAATGAGACACGGGTGTTCGTAAAGTAACAAACTCCTCTGCAAGGGTAGGATGAATACCAATTGTGTTGTCAAACTGCTCCTTGGTGGCACCTGCATTCATCGCTACTGCAATCCCCTGCATCAGCTCGCCCGCCTCCTCGGCAACAATATGTGCACCAATTACCCGGCCACTGACCCTATCAACCACGAGCTTGATAAGGCTGTGCTGCTCACGACCACTCAGGGTTTGTTTCAACGGTCTGAAACTTGACAGGTAAACATCGATTTCTGGATATTTTGCTCTTGCCTGCGTTTCGGTAAGACCACAGCTGGATATGTTGGGATGGCAAAATACTGCTGTTGGAATGTTTTCATAGCTGAGTGTGCTGCCGGTTTGTGTACCGAATAGATGCCTGGCAACCAACTCACCCTCTGCCAGTGCTACTGGTGTCAATGCCACTCGATTGATGACATCACCAACCGCAAAGAGTCCATTCTCACCAGATTCATACCTGTCATTGACGATGATAGCCCCTTTTTTGTCAAGTTCCACATCCACTGTTTCCAGGCCTAAATCAGCTGTCAATGGTTTTCTTCCCGTTGCTGACAACACTAGCCCAGTCTTAAATTCGGTTCCACTGTTGAGTGTGACAACTAAGCCTGTATCCTGTTTTGCGATTTCTCTTATATCGTCCTCAAGGATTAGCCTAACCCGCTCTCCAATTTGTGCCGTGATCATATCCCTGACATCCTCATCAAAACCCCGTAGTAGCTTGTTACCACGATAGATCAGGGTAGTTTCACGCCCCAGACCACCAAAAATACTGGCAAACTCCACTGCGATATAGCCTCCTCCCACTACAGTCAGGCTCTCAGGAAGTTTGTCCATTGCAAAGATCTCATTTGATGTCACTACAAACTCGCTACCAGGGTAATCTGGAATCCAAGGCCAGCCTCCTACAGCCAGCAATATGTAGCGGGCACTTAATCTTTTTTCTTCGATTGCAATGCACTGGGGCCCGCTCAGGCGAGCACGCTGGCAGTACATTGTCACGCCATTTTCTTCTAGCAGATTTCGATAGATACCATTTAACCTATTGATCTCTTTATCTTTATTTACCTTCAATATATGCCAGTCAAATTCTCTCCCGGATATATTCCATCCAAATCCCGCACTATCTTCAAAGTCCTCCTTAAAGTGTGCGGCATAGCTGTATAGCTTTTTGGGTACGCAACCCACATTGACACAAGTGCCACCGAAATATCGCTCTTCAGCCACAGCAACTCTGGCACCTAGATTAGCCGCTGTTCTAGCAGCCCGTACCCCGCCAGAACCAGCACCAATCACAAACAGATCATAATCAAAATCCATTAAACTGCGTTATCCTCTACATATGAACTTAATACCATTATTATGCCCCAACCTGATCGGTAACCCTATCACCGCAGGATAAAATAACACAATAAGATATCACTCGGCATGCAAGCACAATCCCAACTGTTCCAGCCAGGAATCGATCCTGATTACCGTGAGAAGTTCGATTTGAACGGGGCTGTAATGCATTTATGGCCGTTTGCCTTTAGTAGAATTAAAGCAACTGAGTTAATGAATACCCTGCAGACTGACATCCCTTGGCGACAGGAAACGCTCTGTATAGCTGGTCAACAACGATTGGTTCCACGATTACAATGCTGGATGGGAGATCCAGGAACAATATACGGATATTCCGGAATGCGACTAGAGCCAGAACCGTGGAGCGATGTGGTTCTGGATATCAGAAGCAGGGCTGAACAGTTGTCAGGGCAACGATTCAATTCCGTGTTACTGAATTTATATAGGGACGAACAGGACAGCGTTGCATGGCATTCTGACGATGAGAAAGAACTGGGGTCAGACCCTTTAATCGCTTCAGTGAGTCTCGGTTCGGAACGACCATTCGAACTAAAATCCAGACAAACCAGAATTCGAGAGAAACGCCGTATTTTACTCCCGAATGGTTCTGTTCTTCTAATGGGCAGCGGCATACAAACTCACTGGCAACATCAGCTTCCCAAAGTTAAAACCCCTCTCAAGCCTAGAATCAATCTGACTTTTCGAACTGTTCTGACAGTAATAAGCTAATTCCAAGACCATGGAGAGATTTTCAGTTTGTATAGCTGGTGCAGGTGTCATCGGATTGGCAATCGCCAGGCAACTGGCGAAATCGGGCAATTATCCACACTTATCCATTCTGCTGCTGGAACAAGAATCCGACTTTGGAAAGCAAATTAGCAGTCGAAACAGTGAAGTTATCCATGCAGGCATTTACTATGAACCCGGAAGCCTAAAAGCCCGTCTTTGCGTCGAAGGCAGGCAGAGGCTTTATCACTTCTGCAAATCATACGGAATTGCTTGCAAGCAAACAGGCAAATGCATCGTTTCTCAAGAGAAATCTCCGGATGCACTGGAATCACTATTGTTAAATGCCCGTAATAATGGTGTCAGCGATCTGGAAATTTGGAACCAGACCACCCTAGCTAACGAAGAACCTGCCGTCACAGCCTCATATGCCTTGTTCTCCCCTTCTACTGGCATAATCGATAGCCATGGGTTCATGCAGTCGCTACTTTGTCAGGCCAAGCATGCTGGAACCTTGTTCGTACCCAGAACCAAGGTAAGGGAAGTACGACAAAATTCCGCCGGTTTTGTGTTAGAGACTGAAACATGTGGTCAGTTTGGCCGTGACAACTATCAAGTCGAGAGACACCGCTTCATAAGCTGCGCCGGAGTGCACGCCCAGTCTCTGGCTACCCGGTTAGAAGGTTTGAGTGCAGCAAAAATCCCTCCATTGTACTTGTGCAAAGGAGACTACTGGCGTTTTAAAGGGAAGAATCCCTTCAAAAGACTTATCTATCCCATGCCGGAGCCAAATACTGCCGGACTAGGCATTCATAGTACTCAAGATTTGTCCGGCCACTTACGCTTCGGACCTGATTCAGATTATGTAGAACATCTAGACTATGCTGTGTCAACAGCTAAGTCAGCAAGCTTTATTAAGGCAATCAGGCAGTATTTTCCATCCATTACCATTGATCAATTGGAGCCCGACTATTCCGGTATTCGCCCTAAACTGATTGCACCTGGACAGCCACCCTCCGATTTTGTTATCCAGAATCAAAGTGACCATGGCGTGGCAAATTTAATTCAGCTGTTTGGCATAGAGTCGCCGGGGCTAACTGCCAGTCTGGCCATAGCTAGTTATGTTGAAATGTTGCTCAATCACAGAATTTATACATAAATCTAGTTTGAGGCAGTTGCGTTGTTCTGAAACCCTTGATTTATATGGGCCAAAGGGCATC
>JAPORB010000229.1 GCA_026710425.1 Gammaproteobacteria bacterium | reverse complement strand
GTCCCGGTAGTGAAAGGGGCTGCAAACTCATATTCCCCGGTGTTGCCCACACCCGACCCAATCGTGTCGAGCAGAACCGTCTGAGCCTGCGCCAGCGCGGCGGGGGCAAGCAGCGGGCAAAATAGGATGATGAGCAGAGCCGTCAGGAACCCCTGCGCCAGACGGCACCAAACCGGCGGCCCGGCTGGTGAATCACTTAGTTCGGGGGGGGGGGTAAAAGCGAAGCGGGTTGTAATCATGGTTGAGGCTCTAATTGTTTGTGGTCAAATTGGCAGTGATTCATTGCCCGAGTAGGCAGTTAGGTAACCGTATTGAGAAAGTATTATAAGCAAACCGGAAACGTTTTCAATCCTTTTTGCATGAGAGTTGCTTGCGATGCAAGGGGAGCATCTCCGATCGGATCACGATCTGTTAGAAACTTTATGTTCGGATTATGAAAAAGCCTTCCTGCATCGTTATAGTCGGGATAATCGCAAGCAATGGAGAATACTCTTTGCTGGAGTAACTTTGTGTGGGTATGAACAATTTTACATTTCTGACCAGCTTCATTCATGCAATTTGAAAATGCTTCAGTGAGGCCGAACTTCCTGCCAGCAGCTTTTAGCAAAAGAGCCCCACCATCAGAGCAAGCATGTTTCTGATCAAATTTTGCGACAACAGTCTTCTTCGATAGGTTCGTAAACTGAACAGACTGTTTTTTGACAGGCTAGATATGAGATGGTCCCCTTAATTGCTAAAGCTATAAACATAGGGGATGATGCCGAAATAACATCAAAGTCAAACCTTTTTAACAATTTTCATCCACAATCCGGGTTAAACAACACATACGATAGCCAATCTTCTATTGCAAGTCGTCTACCGCCTGATTGTGACTCAGGTAGTTGTTTCCGGTCAGACTATTCAAAAATCCAGTCGTGGCCAGGGAATCCATAATGGGTCCCTTAACCTCGGAGAGATGCAAACTGATGCCGAGAGCTTGCAAGTTTTGGTTGATTCTCTCCAAAGTTTCCAGTGCACTGAGATCAATGCGATTAACCGCGGTACACATCAGAATCACATGTTCCAGTTCAGGTTTATCAACTGTCAGATCATGGATTAGCTCTTCCAGATATCGCACATTTGCAAAATAGAGACTCTCATCAATCCTCAGAGAAAGCTGATTGCAGAAAGTTTCAACCTGATGACGTTCCACATTGCGAAAATGTTCGGTGCCGGTCACGCGACCTACTACAGCCACATGAGGATTGGACTCCTTGTATAGGTGAATCACAATGGAGACCAGCACGCCAGTAGCAATGCCTGCCTCCACTCCGACACTGAGAGTAAGCAACAACGTCAAAGCAACAGCAGTAAAATCTGCCTTCGAATAGTGCCAGGATTTGACCAGCATGGAAAAATCTACCAGTGAATACACTGCCACCAGTATTATGGCCGCTAGACATACTCGGGGAATCCAGTATAGGATTGGTGTCAGTAACAGCACCACCAAAGCAATCAACATAGCGGCAAATAGCCCAGCCGCCGGCGTAGCGGCTCCAGCATCATAGTTCACCACAGATCTGGAAAAACCGCCGCTGACCGGAAATCCCCCGCCCATCGCCGAACCGATGTTGGCCGCACCGAGGCCGACCAGCTCCTGATTGAGATCGATTCTCTCACCCCGTTTCATCGCCATGACTTGGGCCACCGATACGGACTCCACAAAGCCGATGATGGCAATCAGCAAAGCTGATCCCAACAGACTCTGGACTTGTTCCATACTGAATCCTGGCACGATGAGGATAGGAAGCCCGGCAGGAACCAAGCCCAGCAAATCCACACCATAGCTTTCGATTCCAACAAAAAATGCCAGCAAACTGGCCAGCACCGTTACCAGTATCGGGCCGGATCTGGATAAAGCATTGGCAAAAGAGTGCGAAATTCCCCGCTCCCGTAACAATGTCCTCAAACCGGTTCGGCACCACACAATTCCTGCTATGGATGCCAGACCCAAAGCCACTGTCAGCCCGCTGGTGTCAGGCAAGGCCCTCAACAAGGCAGGCAATAACTCCAAGGCAGTCTGACCACTGACCTCTACTCCCAGGACATGCCGGACCTGGGTCAACCCGATGATGAAAGCCGAAGCGGTAATAAAAGCACTGACCACCGGCTGGGAAATAAAGTTGGCCAGAAACCCCAGCCGCAAAATCCCCAGCACCAGCAAAATCACGCCACACAGTACAGTGAGTGTAAAGGCAGCTATTACATAGTCAGCTGTTGCCGATAGGGGTAGCTGGGATAGTGCCGCTGCCGTCATCAGGGAAACCACCGCAACTGGTGCCACAGACAAGGTATTGCTGGAACCAAACAGGCAGTAAATGACGAGCCCTAACAGACTGGCATAAAGACCAGTCTCGACCGGCATGCCGGCAAGCAGGGCATAGGCCATGGCCTGGGGAATCAGCATGATGGCAACCACCAATGCTGCCATCAGGTCCGCCACCAGTTTTTCACTGCTATATCGTGGTGCCCAGATCAGCACCGGCATGAACTTGGACAGCAGGGTAGACGGAGACTCGGTGTTATTCAAGTTCAAGTGGGCGTTCCGTGTCTGCCAACACATTCAACGCATTGCCGCCGTTCTTATCAGCACAAGAAGTGATCAGGTTGGCGGGACTTGCCAACACCGCTTTCCAGCCTTGGCCCATGATTCAAATCCTATCCCTGCGCCAGCAGATTTCTGAGATCGATAATGGCCGCATTAGCCCGGGAGATATAATTGGCCATGGTGAGTGAGTGATTGGCAAAAGTGCCAAACCCTGAACCATTGAGAATGACCGGAAAAAACACCGTGCGCTGGCTGGCCTCCAGTTCGCGAATAATCTGGCGCAAACTGGCAGTGGCATTCTTGTCCTCAAGTACCTCTGCAAAATCAACTTCCACCGCCTTGAGGAAATGCATCAGTGCCCAAGTGGCACCACGCGCCTCATAGAAGACATCATCAATCTCAAGCCAGGGTGTTCGCATCATCATCTCGGAAGCTGCCGGTGTGGACTGACTGGCCGCGTTGTCCCCTGCCATGTCGGTATTGATCCGTTCCTGACCCACGCTGGCACTCAGCCGCTGTGACAGACTGCCCAGCCTGGATTCCACATTGTTCAACCAAGCGGCCAGGTTGTCAGCACGGGCAAAAAACTGAGCATCAGCAAGATCAGGGTCAGCGATTCGCCCCAGGTAAGATTCCAGCCGCTCAATTGCTTCGTCATACTCCGACTCGCTGGGCGGAAACAACCAGCTGTTATTGTCAAAGTTAAAATTGGGTTCGGCCACGATCAAATCCGGATCCTCAGTTGACTGAGACTGCGAGCGACTGAAATTTTCACGAAAAGCCCGCGACAGATCCCTAACCTGCACTAGGACACCGAACTCCCAGTTAGGGATATTGTCCAGATACAGGCCTGGCGGCATAACATCATTGCTCAGGTAACCCCCTGGCTTGTCCAGCAGCGTTCTGGCGACCTTAATCAAGGCCGATGTGGTAACACCTCCGGTTACTATGGCGCGGCCCGTTTCGGCAAGAGTAGCTTCGGCATTGCTCCGTACATCAAAAGGATTAGGTTCGCTACTCCACCAGATGCCTACGAGAATGATCAGAACCAGCACACCCCCCATTACTGGAAAGAGCAACCTGTGCCACCGGGACGAACCAGCGGAAGTTCCTGTCGGATCCCGCCTGGCAGACCAGTACTGTCTAATTCGCTTCAACATCAGCTAGATTCCAATTCCATCCGGTCAATATCATTTCACTGCAAACCCGCTACTCTCTATTTATCGCTTCCAACATCTGGCTGTTGCTACCTCTTTCAGGCTCCTGAGGCATCCGCAATCGAATTCCGGCACGGCCCGCTAACTCAATATTACCGCGCAGGCGGTAACCAGGCACTGCTTCCTTCATAATACTGAACATCCAACGCCCCTGCTCATCTGTCGGTGCCGTAATCAGGAAAAATGCCTCATGCTGGCGTGCCTGCTGTGCCACCTGAACTAGTTGATTTCGTACTGCATCGCTGCGTGCGGCCAAACCACTGGAATCGAAGCTGAAAAACAAGTCCCCGGAGTCCCTCTCTATCTGCAATTCCCGAGCTGCGGTGACAATGCCGGGATGCTCCTCATCCACAAAGCGAGCGCGGTCCAGCAAAACTCCGGCCTCATCAAAAAGCCCCTGACGACTTGCTTCTGATGCCAACTCCAAATATCGGGCAACAATATCCTGAAGGCCTCGTAAGGCAATAGCATTGTCGGGATCATAGGCCAACACACGCTGAAAACGTGCATGAGCATTGTCATCCAGCGGAGTGAGTAGACGGTCGTTATCCAATGCCTGCAACCCGGCAAACAACAGGTCCGCCAACATGCGCTGACCCTCGGCAGTATTGATTTGTTGTGCCAGTTCAGAGGTTGGCAGGGTCCTGATACGCAGTGACTCCCGCTCCTGACCCTTGACCTCCGGTCCCGGCGATGGTGATATACAGGACATAATTAATGTGGCTAGCAGCAGGGCCAGCACTCGTCCCGTTAGGGTCGTCCTGTAGGAACAGCCAGGAATATCGGTTAACTGAGCAGTATGCATTATGTCAGTAGATAAGTTCTGAAAACGGAAGATAGTCAAGAAGATCGCCTCTGGTAACTCCAACACCGGGGGGAATTATGGCAAGTCCATCCGTCTCACTCAATGAAAGTGCTGCACCGGAACTCTGATTGCGGTACCTTTGCAGACATACGCCGCCGTCGCCGTGACTGGCAAGTGAAACCCGCAGGTACTGCTGACGGACCTCGGAGGCGGTCGCCTCAAAATTTGCCGACAATCGCAAGGCACGCGGAAGTGGCTGTGCACAACCCTGCATGCTCATCAACAGAGGGCGCACCAGCAGCACAAAGGTCACAAAGGCGGACACGGGATTACCTGGCAGGCCAAAAAACTGTGTGTCAGTGGTCCGTTCAGACTCGGCATTACTCACCGCTGGACGAGTGTGGTCTGCACCGAAAAGCTTGCCGCTAGCAAAGGGTTTTCCCGGCTTGATTGCCAGCTTCCAAAGTTCCAGCGAACCCAGGGTCTCCAGTGCAGCCCTGACATGGTCTTCCTCCCCCACGGACACGCCACCAATACTGATAACGCAATCGGCCTCCTGTGCCGCCTGCTTCAGTGCCCGACTGGTTGCCTCGAAACTATCCTCCACAATACTCATATCCAGGACCTCGGCAGACAGATTAGCCAGAAGGGCTGAGAGCGTGAAAGCATTGGAGTTATAGATTTGACCCGGACCAAGTTCATCGCCTGGCCTCACTAGTTCATCCCCGGTGGCCAGCAGTGCAACACGCAGTTTGCGCCGGACTTCCACCGATTTGCAGCCCACGCTGCAAAGAACACCAATATCCTGAGGCTGACAGCGGTGGCCTGCCTTGAACAGAGTCTGACCGCATTTGATATCATCGCCAGCTTTGCGCAGGTTTTCGCCCACCTCCACCGCCTTGTTGATGATTACCTCATCTCCTACCTGCTCCGCATTTTCCTGCATAATCACGGCATTCGCATTGGGCGGCATGGGGGCACCAGTAAATATCCTCGCCACTTCGCCCGGTTCCAGAGGCTTGCCGACTGATCCGGCAGCAATGCGCTGGGCTAGGCGCAACGGTTTTGGAGCAGAATCCAGATCGGCAACCCGTACCGCATATCCATCCATGGCACTGGTATCCCAGGGCGGAACAGACCGTGGTGCCATGAAATCCAGAGCCAGAATGCGACCTGAAGCAGCCACCGGAGCAATCTGTTCTGACCCACTCACTGGCGAGAGGGTCTTCAACAGCTGCGACATGGCATCATCTAAGGTTGTGAGCGATCCTGCAGGCGCACTGTTCGCAGTCATCTCAGGCGACCGATGTCTGACCTTTTAGCTTTTTCCTGCGGGATAAGCCTCGATCGACGTACAAAGTCTTCACGACCTCCTGCAAGTGGGTGCGCCAGGATTTTTGTTTGATGCCAAAGGTATCAAAGATTTTTTTGCTTGACAGGGTAGAGTTTCTGATTTCCGGCGACCGTATCCCCTGCTGTATAAACTTGAGCCTGTCCAGAAGTTGGTATATTCGTTCATCATGGTTGGCGGCAAACCTCAGAGTGAGTTCGGCAAAATCTGCCTCCTCACGGGACTCCAGTCCACAGTAATGATAAGTGCCCCAGACATTGGCTTCACAATCCACCTGCTGAGCCACTGCGAGCAGCGTGGCGGCCATATCCTTGGTATAGGTCGGACTGAATCGACGAGTATTCACCAGCACCCTGCCATTATTGCGCCGGGCATTGCGAATCCAGGTTTTGATCAAACCTTTTTTCCAAGTACCAAACAACCAGCCAGAGCGCAGAATGACATGCCGATAATGCTGTCTTACCGATTGCTCACCGGCCAGGCTGGACTGACCATAGACTCCGTGCGGGTTGGTTTCATCATGTTCGTTATAGCCCCGACGCTTGCTACCATCAAACACATAGGCATTGGAGAGGTGTAGCATGGGAATGTCAAGACTCTTGCTAATATCCACCAGCACGGCAGGCAACTCTGTATTAATTCGATGACAGTCATTGGCAGACCGTTCGGCTCGACGCAAGGCACTGTGATTGCCTGAGATGAAATCGGTAAGATTGATCAACTGGGTGGGACCATAGTCCTTTACCAGCTTGGCAATGGCAGTGCGATTTTCCGGCTCGAAATTTTTTTCTGGAGGTGCAAGAAAGCGAATCTTGCGCTTACGCAAGATTTCGGTCAGATCTTTTCCCGTGGGACTTCTGGCTCCCACCAGAAACAATCGCATTAGCAGCTTCCAAACCTGAATCAGCAACATACAAAAAACTGACTTCTAACTTCAGTCAACAGGGGCCGGAAGTCAAGCCCATATCCGAGGAGGTCAGCAAACTACAATAGCCATCACATAATCACATTGCCACGATAATGCAATGTACGGGCAGATATAATAAGACCCTTCTCAGCGGCGCAATTTTTTTGTGTGATGTGGAATGCAGAAAATAGATGTGACACCACCATCCTAACAGTCCAAAGCCAGGGTGAAGCCAGACAATGTCAAGCTTCCATTAAAAGGTCATTACCTTCAAGTCGGCCTTCGGTATAGACAATGAGCCCCTCGTTAATGAAGCTGTCGACCTAACGCACGGATGCTTGCAGCACACCACCGGGGTTATTGTGCAAGTCAAGTACAAGCCCCTTTAGCTCACCGTGTTGCTGGTGTAACCGGGCAATTTCTTTTACCACTTCCTCACCGGTGCCCTGGCGAAACTGGGCAATGCACAGAAAGGAATAACCCCGTTCCAGCAGGTAACTGAGGCTGAATCAGAGTGACCCCTGCACCGGCGGGTCAAACCGGTAACCGGGCTAAGGGTAGCCCTTGGCACTTCATCAAAATGGGATGTCGTCGTCGGGAACTTCGTCGCTGAAACTAGTGGCAGCTGCTGAAGCGGGCGAGGCCTCAGGTTGCTGCGAGGGGGCGGGTGATGAAGCCTGTTGATACGGCGGGGCATATCCTGCATCACCACCCTGGGAACCTCTACTGTCCAACATCTGCATTTCATTGGCCACAATCTCGGTGGAATAACGCTTGATTCCATCCTGCTCCCATGACCTGGTCTGCAAGCGTCCTTCAATATAGACCTTTGAACCTTTTTTTAAATACTGCTCAACGATCTCGGCTAGGCGATTAAAGAATACGACCCGATGCCATTCGGTGCGCTCCTGCCTCTCACCAGTATTCTTGTCGTTCCAGGAATCGCTGGTGGCCACGGAGACATTCGCAACCGTAGTGCCACCAGGCGTACTTCTTATATCCGGATCATTGCCCAGATTACCGACTATAATTACCTTGTTGATACCACGACTGGGCATTTCAATCCTCCCACATAACTCAATGACTCAGACTCATAGTCTACACTATCATTGCACGATGGGGGAAATCTAGACACGCACTGACGAACTGGAATAATTGCATTGTCCCTCAGCCGCCCGGTAGTGTAGAATCTGCAATCTTTTGGTAAGGACACAATAAAGCGGTAAGACAAAGTGATACTGGACAACTGGAACTCGGGATACGTAACCGAAATCGGCTATCAATGGGGCTATTTTGGGGAACTCAATCCATTGCGGGCGCAACTTGCCATGCTTTGCAATGGCCTGGTTTTCCCGGAAGTAAGGACAGCCTGCGAATTGGGCTTTGGTCAAGGGGTCAGCACCAATATGCATGCCGCCGGTAGCGAGATGCAATGGTTTGGCACTGACTTCAATCCGTCCCATGCGGTGGTAGCCCAGCAGATGGCCAAAGCCTCAGGTGCCAATACCCACGTGTTTGATGCATCATTTGCCGAACTCGGCCAGCGCAAAGATCTTCCGCAATTTGATTTCATCGGCGTGCACGGGGTCTGGAGCTGGATCTCCGACGAAAACCGCCAGGAGCTGGTCGACTTTATCCGTGCCAGACTCAAGGTCGGCGGGGTACTTTATATCAGTTATAACGTACATCCTGGCTGGTCCAATTTCATCCCCATGCGGCAGTTGATGCTGGAGTATGTCGAACGCGCCACCTCCCACAGCAAGGGCATTGCCAGCCGCATCCAGGAAGCTCTGGACTTTTCTGAAAAGCTGGTGGCCACCAAACCCATCTATACCCAAGCCAATCCTCAAGTCGAGAAGCGACTGGAAAGCATCCGGTCACAAAACCGCAACTATGTCGCTCATGAGTATTTCAATCGTGACTGGCATCCAATGACGTTTCTCGATATGGACAAGCATCTTGATCAAGCCAAACTGTCTTTTATCTGCTCGGCCCATTTCCTTGAACATGTGTCAAGCCTGACCATGACCAAGGAGCAGCGAGAAGTCGTCGAAACTGTCAGCGATCAGACACTGCGCAATCAGTTGTCTGACTTCATGACCAATCAATTCTTCCGGCGCGACTACTGGACCCGGGGCCTTCGCCGCATGAGCGGCTCCGAACAAATGGAAAGGTTCAATGACTTCTACTTGTTGCTGAACCGTCACATCGAAGATGTCTCTTATACAATTAAAGGTCCAATTGGTGAAGCCAATCTGTCCAAGGATGTCTATCAACCGCTTATTGAGCTGATGGCAGATCATAAGCCTCGATCCATCGGTGAGATCATGAGCAAATTACAATCTGACCAGCTCACCCCATCCAGTCTATTGCAAGCCATGATTGTGCTGATTGGTGATAATCAAATGTCGCCGGTCTATCTGGAACCCTCCAAAAAGGTGAGGAAGCAATGCATGCAGCTAAATCGACATATCAAGAGCCGTAGTCGGGACACAGACGAAATCCAGTTTCTGGCCAGTCCGCTAACGGGTGGCGGTGTTCCGGCAAATCGAATCAATCAGTTGTTTCTGCTGGCTCGGGAAAACAGACTGACCAATGAGACACAGTTGGCCCAGTTTGCCTGGGATCGTCTGTCGGCCGGCAAACAGTCTCTAGTTAAGGATGGCAAGGCCTTGGAGACCGCAGAGGAAAATCTGGCTGAACTGGGTAACCGAGCCAAGGATTTCATCAACAAGACCCTGCCTGTTTATACCGCTCTCGGCATCCAGTGAGCATTTACTGCAAAACTCAAGAACAGGAAACAGATCGATACACTGCAGCAGACTGCAACATAGAGGCAGCGACCAAAAAATAATGCGAACAGACCGGTGATCTGGAGCACCTAGTCCAATCGCCACGGACATGAGCACTGATCAAGTCTTGCCCTCAGGGACTGATTTATCAGCATCTTGAATTGTTCACTTGCTTTACCGAAGTCGAGACTGCCTGCGGCACAAAAAGTGAAGACTCCCTGTGCGTTTTGCAGTCTCTTTACCGGTCTGATTCTGAGCTTGCCTTGTGTGGCCCTTTGCTTGAGTTCTTCATGGAAAAAATTGTAATCCAAGGTGCACGCACCCATAACCTAAAAAACATCAACCTCACGATCCCTCGAGACAAGCTGGTGGTAATCACCGGACTATCGGGATCCGGCAAGTCTTCCCTTGCCTTCGACACCCTTTATGCCGAAGGCCAGCGCCGATATGTTGAGTCACTATCAACTTATGCGCGTCAGTTCCTTTCCATGATGGAAAAACCGGATATCGACCACATCGAGGGTTTGTCGCCAGCAATATCAATCGAACAAAAGTCCACTTCCCATAACCCCCGCTCAACCGTCGGGACCATCACCGAGATCTATGACTACCTGCGCCTGCTTTTTGCCCGGGTAGGTGAACCCCATTGCCCGGATCACAACCTGAGACTGGAAGCACAGACTGTATCCCAGATGGTGGACAAGGTGATGGCCTTGCCCGAAGGAACCAGGATTATGGTGCTTGCACCAATAATTAGGGATCGTAAGGGTGAGCATGTGCATGTGTTCAATGAATTGCGCACTAGCGGTTTTATCCGTGCCCGGATTGATGGCTTGGTCTGTGAGCTGGATTACCCGCCAGAACTTGAGAAAAACAAGAAGCACTCTATTGATGTGGTCGTGGATCGACTGAAAATCAAGGAGGGGCTTGAGCAACGCCTGGCGGAAAGTTTTGAGACAGCACTGCAGCTCGCTGACGGTATTGCTATGGTGAGCAGGATGAATGAGTCAGCAGATCAAGATCTGGTGTTCAGTGCCCTATTCGCCTGCCCGATATGTGGTCACAGTATTCCAGAACTGGAGCCCAGGTTGTTTTCCTTTAATAACCCGGCCGGTGCCTGCAGCAGTTGCGATGGACTTGGGTTGAAACAGTATTTTGATGAAGCTCGGATTATTGTGGATGACTCGTTGGCCCTTTCCGAGGGTGCTATCCGGGGCTGGGATCGCCGTAACATATTCTATTATCAAATGCTCACCTCAGTAGCAGACCATTACGGATTCGACATCGACACACCGCTCAAGGATCTCCCTAAAAAGTACCGCAAGGTAGTGCTATATGGCAGTGGCCAGAAAGTGATTGATTTTCGGTATATCAATGACCGGGGGAGCAGCTATACACGTAGCCTGCCCTTTGAAGGCATCCTGCCCAACATGGAACGACGCTATCGGGAAACTGATTCCAATATGGTGCGGGAGGAACTGGCAAAGTACCTTAGTTCCCAGCCCTGTCCGGACTGTGATGGCACGCGTCTGCGCCGCGATGCCCGATTTGTGCTGATCAATGGTATTAATCTGCCAGGTATCACCGAGATGACCATTAGCGAAGCCGCCAATTACTTCAGCAAGCTCAAGCTTGCCGGCAAGCGGGCCACTATAGCAGAAAAGGTCCTGAAGGAATTGCAGGACCGTCTGCAATTCCTAATGGATGTGGGACTTAATTATCTTACCCTTAGCCGCAGTGCGGACAGCCTCTCCGGTGGCGAGGCCCAACGCATACGCCTGGCCAGTCAGATCGGTGCCGGTCTGGTGGGAGTGATGTATATCCTGGACGAGCCATCCATCGGTCTCCATCAGCGAGACAACAACAGGCTGTTGAACACTCTTTTCCATCTGCGCGACCTTGGCAACACGGTGCTTGTTGTCGAGCATGATGAGGAAGCTATTCGCAGTGCTGACCATATCATCGACATCGGACCGGGTGCCGGTGTTCATGGAGGCGAGATAGTAGCGGAAGGCACCTTGAAGCAGATCCAAAGATCACACCATTCCCTCACCGGTCGCTATTTGTCAGGCAAGGAAAGTATTGTAGTACCCAAAACCCGCACCTTACGTAACATGGACAGGCTACTGATACTCAAGGGTGCCTCCGGCAATAATCTGCAACGAGTCAACCTGACCCTGCCAATCGGACTATTTACTTGCATTACCGGTGTCTCGGGCTCTGGCAAGTCCACCCTGATCAACAATACATTGTATCCAATTATGGCCATGCGCCTGAACAATGCCAGCACCTTAAGTCCAGCTGCCTATGAACGCATTGAAGGGATCGAGCATCTGGACAAGGTAGTTGACATAGATCAGAGTCCCATAGGTCGCACACCGCGTTCTAACCCGGCTACCTACACCGGCATCTTTACTCCTGTGCGAGAACTTTTTGCGGGTACCCCGGAAGCGCGTAGCCGCGGTTATAAGCCGGGCCGCTTCAGTTTCAATGTTAAGGGTGGCCGTTGCGAGGCTTGTCAAGGGGACGGCGTGGTCAAGGTAGAGATGCATTTCCTGCCGGATGTCTATGTGACCTGTGATGTTTGCCACGGCAAACGCTACAACCGGGAAACTCTGGACATTAAATATAAGGGCAAGAACATATCGGAAGTGCTGGAAATGACAGTGGAGAATGCTCGCAAGTTTTTCGATGCCATTCCTGCCATTGCGCGCAAGCTGCAAACTCTCATGGATGTTGGGCTAACCTATATCTCTCTGGGCCAGGCAGCCACAACTCTTTCCGGCGGCGAAGCTCAACGGGTAAAGCTGTCCAGGGAGCTTTCAAAGCGGGATACCGGCAAAACCCTGTACATCCTTGACGAACCCACGACCGGCCTGCATTTTCATGACATCAAGCAGTTGTTGGCAGTGTTGCATCATTTACGCGACCACGGCAACACCATTGTTGTAATTGAGCACAACCTTGATGTCATCAAGACTGCCGACTGGATTGTGGATTTGGGTCCGGAAGGTGGTAGCGGAGGCGGACAGATCATTGCAGAAGGCACACCCGAACAGCTGACCAAAAAGCGTAAGTCACACACCGGCAAGTTTCTCAGTAAAACCCTTAATGGCTGAATAACGGGACGATTATCCCTTTTTGACTGAGTTTGCATAGCGGCGAATGTCAAGCCAAGAGCCTTGAGCCAACTTGCTCAAACAAGCTGTTTGCCTCCCCAAGTTTCCTTGTCTGACGTGCTCTTTTGCAATTCGGCCCGCAGTCTCTGCCAAGTTCCACTATTCGAATTTACCTCATCACCTTGAAAACGGGATACTCCACTTGGCCCTCTTTTTGTAGCCTCTCCTCCAGATAATCATCCAGAAGGTTCCAGTAAGCCAAACCGTCATCGGATTCGGGCTCCAACAGATAAAAGATCAGATAAGCCAACCGATGATCCATGGAAACCAGGTAATCTCCGGGAGAAAAAGTCTGAGTCTTCGACCGAAACTGTCCGCTGAGCAGCGTATTGCGATGACCATTCTGCACATAATCCTGTTTGTCTATAGCATCAATCAGAAAGACCTGGCCTTCGAATGTCGAATCCGTGGTCAGGACATCAACCTCAATACCATGTTGCAGCAGTTTTTCAGCGAGCTCAGAAAAGTAGGCATTGAACACATATGCATTGGGCATTATGGCTGTCTTGGTAGGCTCAAAGGCATTGTAGTTGAGAACGCCCGGGGTGGTGACCAACTCTGCACTGCGCACGTAATTTGTCACACCCTCCTGCGAGGTGAAGGGAATGTATGAATAAGTTAACAAGTTCAGAGATTCTTCTCGAGGCACCATCTGAAATTGCACACCCCTTTGCCGGGACATGGCACTGACAGCAGCGCGTTGATCTGCCTCGTGGTTAATGCGCTGAATCTCATCGCCATGGCGGTTGGTGTATTCCAAAATTTCTTCCACAAAAGCATTGGCGGCATGAACCCTCTTGTAGAACCGATCATGGGAAAAGGTTTCACTGAGTATGGCCATACGATTTCGCAGTCCCATGTAATTGGTGAGATAGCGGGGAGCATGGTGATAGGTGCGGTATTCGGTTGGTGGGAAATCATGGTAATCAAATCTGCCATACCAGTTGAACTCCAGGCCGAACTTGTCTTTTACCGACTGCTGGATCGCTGGCAACATGATATCGCTGGAGTAGTCTGATGTCGCCTTGTCACCAGCGGTATGGTAGGACGGCGCATAGGTGAGTGAATAACCATGCCAGGTGCCATTGGTGGTGTGCAAGTCTACCAGCAAATCCGGATCCCAGCGTTGAATCACTTGTGCATATAGTGCTGCAGTTTCATCAGACTCCACAATCATGCCATCACGATTGAGGTCATAGCCGTGAGCTGTACGGATTCCGGCCATGACCGGACTCTGTTCCTGATTGGGTCGGGTATCTGCTGCCATGGCATCATTGCCATCGGCATTATAGATTGGCACAAAGACAATAACCTGGTTGTCCAGCAAGTGTTGCTTGTCGCCATACAGAATATCCCGCATGACGATCAGTGAAGCCTCCTTACCTTCCACTTCACCGCCATGAATGTTGCCCTGAATGTAAATCACTGGCTTGCCGGACTGTTCGGCCTGTGCCGGAGATGTGACAGGTGGCCTGGCCAATACCACCATTGGGACATCGCGTCCCTCTTTGGTTAGGAGCAATGATTCCCGATGCATCAGTGAGGTATTGGCCGCAAGTGCATCGAGCACATCGACCACTTCCTTGAAAGTGGACGTTCGTTCAAAATTACTTAGCTCAGCTGCCGTGATCATGTCTTCGGTAAACATCCCGGGAGATTGAGCAAGGCACGTCTGACCGAGGATTAACAGGCCTATGAACAAAGGTACTAGCTGGCGCAACATGGTAATAACTCCATAATGTGTACTGACAGTATAGGTTTAAGGTAAAGCAGAGATGGCGACAACTCAAGTGGCGGAGTAGTTTGTGTCCAACGGTAATCTGGCAAGTCCGATTCCCGGAATAAATGATGAAAATGTCTGGACATAAAAGACCAGTTCAAGCTAAAAGTTGGGTACTCGCAGGATGTGAACTGGTTAAGCAAGCGGGCAAAAGAAAGGGCACAACGAAGTGCCCTTAAAATGCTCTGAATAAACCAGAGCTCCCTGCAAATCTGTCGCTAAACCTGATCGCCGCAACGAGGGCAATCATGAAGGATATGGCAGGCCACAGCAGCTTCCATCAACCAGGAACTTGGTGGTTCTCACCATGATTACAATCAATACTACCTGCTCGATCATGCTTTGTGTGGCTATGCGGCACTATGCCGCATCAGCCCTCTGACCATTCCGCAGACTGTTAAAACCCAGTCTTGGACCGCTTGACTATTGGCACATAAACTGCCTGCCGAGCGGGAATCCGCCAGACATTTTACCTAGCAGCTTGCTGATCTTTTCAGCTGCCACGATCCTGGCAAGCTACGGAATCTGATAGATCGCATTGCCGACATAATAGCCAAAAGTCATAATGGCGATATACCCACCTACTGCCATTATCGCAATATAGCGGAGACTTTCCCGCACCTCGGTGTGCTGATGCATCACTTGATCAGTCATATCCATTTCCTCCGGTTTGCTGTGGCTCAGGATTAACCTGCCCTATCAGCATACAAAGGAAAAAATCAGAAATGTTGATGTAAATCAGAAAATCGGCTGATGAGCCTGAGGCTCAGATTGGCACCCGGAGCACGCAGGTTTTTCTGCCTTTGGGCCTGTTTCAGTCCCAGACCCTGAACTAGGCTCAAGATCTTCTGCGCTCACGGCCGCCACTGAGTCTGCACTTCCAGTCTTATCGGCAACATTCTTTACTCCACCAAGGTGCGTCCTGGCTATATCGTAGACAGCTCTGAACCAGGCTGGATTGTCGTTGAGATTGGGCACAAGCTGGAACTCCTTACCTCCTGCCTCCTCAAATTCTTCCCGATACTCAATGCCAATCTCGAAAATGGTTTCCAGGCAATCTGAAATGAAGGAAGGGGTAACCACAGCAATGCGCTTACAGCCCTTGTCGACCAACTCAACTATATGTTCATCAAGGTAGGGTTGTATCCATGGCAAAGGACCAAACCGAGACTGGAAGGCCATGGACCAGAAGCTTTCATCCCACCCCAGGGTAGCAGTTATGCTTCGGGTGGTTTGCAAGCACTGCATGCGATAACACAGTCGGTTTTGTGGCGTGACCTGATCACAGCATCGGCCAAACCAACAAACTTCGGCAGCATCCGCTTTCTTGATGCTTTTCTCCGGAACCCCATGATAGCTGAAGATCACATGATCTACATCATCACTCTGCAACTGCTCATTAATATGGATTTTCCAGGCACTGATGAAGGCAGGCTCCTGAAAAAGATCATCGACAAATATCAGACACGGCTTGGTCTGCCATTGCTGTGCTGCTTCATTGACCGTATGAAAAATCGAGGCCGTGGTTGCCGTTGAGTATTGGGGAAACATGGGTAACAGCAGAATTTCTCTGACACCCATCTGCTCAAACTCCGCCATGCTTTCAGATACAAAAGGCTTGCTGTAAGCCATGCCATTGCGGACAATGACATCCTCACCGGCATCAGCAAAGCACTGTTGGACACTGGTCTGCAATCGATCAGCATAAACTTTGAGTGGTGAGCCCTCTTTCATCCAAATCTTCTCGTAATCACGGGCAATGCGTGGTGCCCGTAAAGGAAGAATGATCAGATTGCGCAGTAACCAGCGGCCAACTGGATTGAAATCGAAAACGAATGGGTCGGAAAAAAAATAGCGATAAAAGTCGCGGAGCCCGGCTGGCGTGGGCTCAGCAGGTGTTCCCAGGTTAAGTAATAATACGGCCTTGGTCATGATCACTGCCTCATTTGCTTCCTTGTCCAGTGGTCAGGGTCAATTCCGGGTGATATTAGAATGGGATTAGATACGTCCATTGCCTCAGTTTTCGATCAGTTCCAGTAGGTTTCTGGTGCTGCAATGTCGCCGCAGTCAGTGTCCTGTTTCAACACCGCTCAAGTTTATCAGGATTATGGGTGTGGAAAAGGTTGTCCCCACATGCTCAGCCGATTGAATAGCGACCTTTGTGTCGCCAAAGCCAAGCTTTTCAATAAATCAGTAACTGGTTTCAATAAAAGCAATTTTCCATGACCCTTACATTTTCAGCAACTAATTCTTCATCCAAGATTTCGCTAACAGATAGGGACAGGGGTGGCCTCCATCTGGCATTAGCTTTATCACTGTCTGTAACAAAAAACTTAGTTTATGGGTGCATATGAGAGAAAAAATCCGTATAATATTTCTAACTTATACAGACATATGATCCAGATATAACATCACCACAGTAATCCTGTAATATTCTTACACAAACTCCACAATCTAATTGAAGGATTTGAACGTGAATAAATCTCTGCTACTCGCTTCATCCATCGTTATTGCGTTTGGTTCTGCCATTAGTATGGCCGGGGAACGCGTTGGCGACTTTGCCTTGATTGATCATCATGGCACCCAACACCACATGGCCTGGTATAACGACCATAACGCCGTAGTAATAGCACCACAGGCAGTGGGTGCTACTGACGGAACAGTTCTGACTGGCCTGACCGAACTGCGTGAGCGCTTCGAACAGCTGGGGACTGTCTTCTTCCTGATTAATCCCGGGTTGCAGACTGACCGCGAAGCGGTGAGTGTTGACATTGCCTCACATGGCATTGATCTGCCGGTTCTGATGGACGATACCAGTCTGGTATCTGAACAACTGGGCATCGGTCGTCTGGATGAAGTGGTTGTGTATGACCCCAGATACTTTGAAATTACCTACCGAGGTCCGGTTCAGGCGCAGACAGCCACCGCCATTCAACAACTGATTGATGGTGAGAAGACTCCACTAGTGTCCATTGAGGGAACAGCAGCAGTCATCACAACGAATGCGGACGATCATGCCAATCTTTCTTACACACATGATATTGCGCCAATCATTGCCGAGAACTGTGCCGAATGCCACCGCGAAGGCGGTATTGCACCTTTCGCCATGGACAACAAGCTAGCAGTAAAAGGCTGGTCCCCCATGATTCGCGAAGTGATCCTGACCAAGCGCATGCCGCCCGGTCAGATCGACAACAAGGTCGGGCAGAAGATGAAGAATGAAATGAACCTCAGCGACGAGGAAATGCAAAAGCTGGTGCGCTGGGTAAACAACGGTTCCAAGGTCGATGGTGGAGATGTGGACCCTTTGGCTGGACTGGTCTGGCCTGACACCAAGTGGAAGCTGGAATCAGACTTGGGTACACCGGATCTGATTGTCAAGATTCCGCCACAACACATACCTGCCACCGGAGTGGTTGACTACATTGACCTGCCCATTGATCTCGGACTGACCGAAGATCGCTGGATCAAGGCCAGCGAGGTTGCTCCGGACAAGTCTGAAGTACTGCACCATATAATCACTACCGTGATGCCACCGGGCTATAATCCAGATCCCATGGTAGCGTTTCAGCAAGCAATCAACAGCCTGCCGGAGGAACGAGCCGCCACTATCCGAGCAGATATATTCACAGCAGTCGCTGCTGGCAAGCAACCTGACATCGATAAGATCTTTCGAGAAAATCCAGATATTGATGTCAGTTCGTTAATTGGCGGCAATGATGACAACATTGCGTCAGTGGCAGGTTATGCACCCGGCAACAGCTATTCACTTAACCCTGACGGAGTAGGTGGTCTACTGCCGGCCGGTACCCGACTCAATTTGCAGATGCACTACACTACCTCTGGTAAGGAAGTAACTGACGAAACCGAAATCGCCATCTACTTCTATCCCGAAGGTTATGTGCCTGAGGAGCGCATGGGGGGCGGAGTGGGCAATGCCTTCAGCATATCCATCCCGGCAGGTGCCAAAGACCATGCCATGCAGTTGGTAACCTATGTGAAAAATGAGGCTGAAATAAGGACCCTAATGCCGCACATGCACTTCCGTGGCAAACGCATGAAGTTTACCGCCGAGTATCCGGATGGCAGTGAGGAATTACTGCTTTCGGTACCTGCCTATTCCTTCAACTGGCAACTGGCGCACGAACTGGCTGAACCACTGAAAGTGCCCGCCGGAACCAAAATCATTGCCGATGGTGCGTTCGACAACTCAGCACAAAATACCTATAACCCTGATCACACCATTGAGATAAATTGGGGTGAACAAAGTTGGGAAGAGATGTTTATGGGCTTCTATAGTTGGAAAGAAACCAACCAAAACGCTGGCGATTAGACTTAAGTCCATTTTAGCAAAAAGGCGATCATATGATCGCCTTTTTTGTACCTGTTTTTGTACTCATGGTCCACGCATAAACCCAGGCCGACTGCACACTAATTTCTGCCAGCACTAGGATGTAAATTGGATGGCATCCAGAGCCGGGTGGTATCGCCTTGCCACTTGTAAGTTGAGTGAGGTCAATCCAGCCTTCCAGCCCTTTGATTTCGCAAGATTAAACGATCAAAGATCTTCTTCAAGGAGAACTGAAGTGATCTCTCCCTGGTGTTTTGCTATTGCTGAGCCATCAGTGCGGCACGCTGAGAAAGAATCCAGTTTTTGATGGTATCCAGATCCTCTGCACTGACTGTTGAAGCGAGGTTGGGCATTCCCATACCAGTGTAGGCCCCTTCGCGAACGATTAGATGAAAATTTTCATAAGTCGCCTCTGTAGCATAACGAAGATCAGCGATGGCTCCGCCACTGGCACCGCTGGCTCCATGGCAGAGACCGCAATTCTGGATGTACTTGTCAACACCTGCGGACAATCGTTCTGGAGTATCATCAAATGGAATGGCTGTGAGCTCGGGCAGCGGTTGCCCTTCTACCGGAGTAATTTCACTGCCACCTAGCTCAAAAGTCCACAATCGCCCCTGCGGCTTGTAGGCACCATCATAGTTGGGGCCAAACAAACCGGAAGAGCCTCCCCAGCCCGCCAGCACCGATATATACTGCGTACCGTCCAGTTCAAAGGTCATGGGAGCAGCCATGATGCCAACTCCCAGGTCGGCTTCGAACAGTAAGTCTCCATCATCAGCCGCAAAGGCGCGAAAAACGCCATCAGCCCCACCTTGAAAAACCAGGTTGCCGCCAGTGGAAAGCGTGCCACCGTTGATGGTGAAATCATAATCATGATACCAGCGCGGTCGCCGGGTAACTGGATCCCATGCCAGCAGGGCCCCGGGAGAGCGGGTTTTCGGGCCAGTGCCACCGACATATTCGAACTGAGGTGTTACCGGTTCTCCTTCCAGAGTGCCGAACTTGATTCCAAGATTCCAGCTTTCTGGCACAAACTCAAATTCGTCCATGATCGCATAGGGAAATACCGAACCCTGAAGAGTTGGAATGTAAACAAGACCGGTATTGGGATTAAATGACATGGGATGCCAATTATGGGCCCCGGTTGGCCCTGGCATGATCATGGTCACCGAAGTGTCGTAACGGGCTTGGGGTGTTTCTATAGGTCGACCGGTTTCCAGGTCCACCCCGGTGGCCCAGTTCAGTTCGGCGTATGGGTCAGCATAGATCAGATCGCCGGTTACTCTGTCCAGAACATAGAAAAAGCCATTTTTGGGGGCTTGCATGATGACTTTGCGTAACACGCCATTAATGGCAAGGTCAGCAAGCATCAGCGGCTGCACCGCCGTATAATCCCAGTTGTCAGCCGGCGTGGTCTGGTAATACCAGGCCACGCGACCGGTATCCACATGCAATGCCACAATGGAAGACAGGTAGAGATTGTCGCCCACCCCGTTGCTGCGAATTTCATGACTCCAGGGCGAACCGTTGCCGGTGCCCACATACACCAAACGCTCCTCCTCGTCATAAATCATGGAATCCCACGCATTGCCGCCACCGCCTATTTCCCACCACTCGCCGTTCCAGGTAGTGGCCGCAAATTCCATATCGGGGTTTTCAAAACCGTCAGCCGGATTTCCCGGCACGACCCAGAAGCGCCAGGCCTCCTCACCAGTCAAGGCATCGTAAGCGGTGATATATCCGCGAGCACCAAGCTCAGCCCCTCCGTTGCCAATGATGACCTTACCATCGGCGATTCTAGGTGCTCCAGTAATGGTATAGGGGCGTGCAGGGTCTACCGTAAGCACTTCCCATTGCAATTCACCGGTTTGGGCATCAAGCGCAATCAGCCTTCCATCAATGGCACCCACGTAGACCATGTCGTTATATAGAGCCACACCGCGATTCACCACGTCGCAACAGGCCCGGTAACCCTGTGCCCGATCCACCTGTGGATCATAATCCCAGATCAGCTCGCCAGTGCGGGCATTCACCGCAAACACCGAACTCCAGGGTCGGGTGGCATACATAATGCCATTGGCCACCAATGGTGTGGCTTCCAGCCCGCGATAGGAATCGGTATCAAAAGTCCAGGCCACGCCCAAATCAGTGACATTGCCATCATTGATCTGTTGCAAGGGGCTGTAGCGAGTTTCCCCCTGATCCCTTCCATAACTGAGCCACTGGCTGTTATCGTCGGTAGCATTAGCCAGATCAGTATCAGTAATAACTTGGGCCTTTGCTCCTGTTATGAGCAACAGGCCTGCAAGTCCCACAATTGAAACTGGTAGTGAGGTGGAAATTTTGTACATGGATACCTCTCCTGAGTACTCGAAACGCACTTTGATTTATTTAGTTATCCTTATTCGAGTCCGCTGTGGATGGATGATCAAGCCTTCGGACTGTCAATTACGGGGCGGGGGCGGGGTCCAGTCGCAACCCTGACAATTGGGATCAATCTCATTCTGCGCCAGAACCTCAAAAATAAAGTCCCGCCAAACTTCATTGGGTTGCCACACGCTATTCATGTCCGCCTTGGCATCAGCGATGGATACTTCATCATACAGCACCCGGTACAAAAAGCTGAAGGCTGTGGCTCGGGCATTGACCTGACAATGCAAAAGGGTTTTCTTGCTGGTATTGCGCTGCATGGAGTCCGCAAAAGCATAAAAGTCATCCACCAGCGGATTGGCAAAATCCACCGGCACATGCATGTATTCCATCCCCAGTCCCTTCACCACCTGATCAGCATCAGGCAGAGCATTGGGATTATTGGTGAAGGCTATATAAACCACCCGCTCGTAACCGGCCTCGGCTATTGCCGAGTATTGATCCAGGGTTGGCTGACCAGCACTGGCAAACGTGTCGCTGTACTGACGAAAATTTGTGATGCCTTCAAGTGCTGCGGGGGTATCCTCAACAGCATACAGTGGAGCGGAGAGGGCAAGAAGCAGACTGAGCATCATTGGTATAAACATGTAGGCTTTCATAACAGCTCCATGGGTGCTGGACGACTGACAGACTGCAACTATAGCAAATTCGAGAATAAAATAAAGTGTCTCCCGAGATCTCCGGTTTCATAGCCCGTCAGCTCAACGATCGAATAGGAGTGCTGAAATGCTTGCACTCAGTACCACGCAATCCATGCCACTGACCCGCACACAATCAAGCACTGACTTGCTGAGTGATGCTATTTATCGGAAACTATACATCAACCCGGAATGAGGCAAACCTTCCTCCTGGGGATTGCTATCGGACTCCGAATCCGTTCTCAACTCTGTGGTTGAAAAAACCTTAACAGCTAAGCAAATGCGTTTTGCCCAACATGAATCACGCTACGATAACCAGATTGAGATCTGCTGTATAATGGTCTGTATGCATTTAACAATAGACGAAAAAGTCTGATTGAAAACAGGAGTTGACAATGAAAAGAAAACAGGGCTTTTCAAAGATTGAACTCATTATCATTGTGGCGATTATAGCCATTCTGGTTGCTGCTGCACTACCTGCTTTCCGAGAATACATGGAAGAAGCGGAGGCAGAAAGTGAGAACACAATCGAAGAGGTCAATGTCCAGCATCAATGAGGATTCAACTATAGATTCAAACTCCATTGGATAAACTTACATACTCCAAGGTCCGCTATGCCAGGAATTTCAGCTGTCAGCAGGTTTTTCATACTGGTATATTATACTAATCAATACATATCTATGATAAATTATTTTTTATTTTTGAATAAGGATCGGTATAGCCTGAATTTTATACTTTACACTCTTTCTTTATATCCTAATTGGCAGATTCATTAACTTCCAGCGCGTAATATAAGATATTCAGACAGGGATAGCAAAAGTTGCTTATGGAATTTCGGAAAATCTGGTTACCATCAAAAATACCTGCCGGTTACAACATTCAGCAATAGAGCCTTTTACATAGATGCCAGGTCAAATTAATTGCTTGGTTTATGATGACCTCTCCATTAATGGTATTATTCATTTATGAACTCTGAAGCATTTCCAAAACCATCCCCTGCTGTGCCAGTTCTCCTGGAAGACTGGTTGGGCAATACAGACAGGGCAGAGGTGGGCCGTGAAGCCTTCTTCCGGGGGCGTGATCAGGAATATAAGGTTTTTCAGAACGCGGTAACCAGGCTGATGAATGGTTTTGTTGGAGGTGGCACCATGATATTTCAGGGTGCTCCGGGCGCGGGAAAGACTGCGCTCATGCTGGAATGCATGGAGGCTTTGCGTCAGCATTCAACGCCTGATAATCCATGGGTAGCCGTCCCCATTGAGGCTACCGTCCTTGATTCAGTGGCTGATGTAATCAAAATCATGATTCTGGAGACCAATCTGGAGATCAAGCGACTGTCCGAAGTTTTTAAGAGTCATAAGCCCGACATAATGGAGAGGCTTAAAAAATCCGGTGAAAAATTAGTCACCACCCTGGAGAACTTTAATGTAACGGTGAACCTCGGAGTGGTAGGGATCACCAGGCAAAGTAAGTCATCAAATTTTGAGACTTCTCAAGATATTCGCGCTGAGACCGCGTTCCGTGATGCAGCCTCTTCCTTTGAAAACTTTAATCTGGTCATATTTGTTGATGAGGCCCAGAATACGCCAGTTTCTAATTTGTCCAAATCGGTTATGAATTGTCTGCATCATGGAATCAAGGGCATATCGCTTATTGCCGCTTTTTTGGTTTGAGTGATACGAAGCAGGTTTTACGTAAATGCGGTCTTTCCAGACTTCCGGATGAACAGGTAGTCACACTGGATATCCTGTCGCATGATGACGCGAAAGGTGCAATACGGGCCGTCTTTGATGCCTATGATTTTAAGGGCCCAGACCAGGCAACATGGGTAGATAAATTGGCCAGTTTATCTCAGGGATGGCCTCAACATATCAACAGAGTGTCTGTTGCTGCCGGGCGGGTCATACATAGAAACGGAGGTGGCATACAACCGAATCTGCTACAGTCGGCAATTGCAATGGGCCAGGAAAGAAAAAATGATTACTATGCCTCTCGACTTGAAGCATGCTCAGAAGATCCTTGGATATATAAGCAACTGGCAGAGGCAGCGGGGGAAAGGAATGGACTTTTGAGTTGGGATGAGATTGATAGTATTTCCGAGAGGATGAGAAACAAAATGGGTCTATCCACGAATGACTTTCTGGCTGATGCCTTGCATGCCGGGGTGTTGATGGATTCGAAGAGCCTGCCGGATCATTATAAGATTCCTATCCCCTCTTTTGGTGACTATTTGAGAGAATTACCGCTTTAGTTGCAGGCTTTATATGAATGGCTCGTAATTATTTCAAGAAATACATTATCAGGGTTATTTTGGGAATATTGGTTTCAAAAGCTAGCTGGATTGGAAATTGTTATGATGCACACAGTTTTCAAATGAATCATTTTTGAGTCTATAAATCAATGGACATAATGCCATTTCCCAAACCTCCCCCTGTTGCGCCTAATTCGCTTGAAATCTGGTTGGGTGATACTGACCGGGCAGAGGTTGGCCGTGAAGCCTTCTTTCGAGGTCGCGATCATGAATATGGGGTTTTTCAGAATGCCTTAAACATGCTGATGTATGGTCGTGTTGGTGGCGGCACCATGATATTTCAGGGTGCTCCGGGTGCGGGCAAGACAGCACTCATGCAGGAATGCATGGAGGCTGTGAGGCAGCATTCAACGCCCCAAGAGCCTTGGATACCAGTCCTTGTTAGACCAGATATGCTTGGTTCTGCTCCAGCAGTTATTGAAGCAATGATGGAAGCAACCAAACAGGAGCTTGAACGACTGGACAGAGTTTTTCCTTCCAGAGTTTACATTTTGAGAAAACTAAAAAATCTATTGCGAGGATTTTCTTCCTTTCTAAGCAGCCGGAATTACAATGTGGGAGCAAGGGCAGGAGAGATTGAGATATCTGCGCAAAGTGAGTTAAGGAATACACAAAAGTCACTCAATATTTCTGCCGAGGCGGCCTTTCGTAATACGGCCAGTATATTCAATAACAAGCACTTGGTGATTTTTGTTGATGAAGCCCAGAACACACCGATTTCCGAGTCTACAAAGGCGGTAGTGAGTTGCTTGCATGAAGGTGTGCAGGGCATATCGCTTATTGCCGCTTTTTTTGGTTTGAGCGATACGGAAGGGGTCCTGCGTCAATGTGATCTATCCAGACCCCTCAGAGATCGGATTCTCACATTGGAGACCATGTCACAAGAGGAAGCCGCAAGTGCAATACAGGGTGTATTTGATGCTTATGAATTCAATGGTCCAGATCAGGCGACATGGGTGGATGAATTGGCCAGATTATCTCAGGGATGGCCTCAGCATATCAATTCTGTTGCAGTGGCTGCCGGTCAGGTCATTCAAAAAAATGGTGGTAGCCTCCAGTCCGACTTGCTACAGCAGGCCGTTGAGCTGGGAAAGGAAAAGAAGAAACAATACTATTACACTCGGCTTAAGGCATGTTCAGGACGCGTATGGGTATACAAGGAACTGGCAAAGGTAGCAGGGGACAGCAATGGACTATTGAGTTGGGATGAGATTGATAATATTTCCGAGAGAATGAGAAACAAAATGGGTCTATCCACGAATGACTTTCTGACTGATGCCTTACATGCAGGAGTATTAATGGAGTCGAAAAGTCTGCCAGATTATTATAAGGTTCCTATCCCCTCTTTTGGCGACTATTTGAGAGAATTACCGCTTTAGGAGCAGCCTTATAAGAATGGTTCGTTATTTTTTCAAGAAATATTATCCAGGCTATTTTGAGAATTTTGGTATCGAAGGTTAGACGGATTGGAAATTGTTATGATGCACACAGTTTTCAAATGAATCATTTTCTGAGTCTATAAATCAATGAGCATAATGCCATTTTCAAAACCATCTCCTGCTGCGCCGATTCCTCTGGAAATCTGGTTGGGCGATACTGACCGGGCTGAAGTTGGACGTGAAGCCTTCTTTCGAGGCCGGGATCATGAATATGGGGTTTTTCAGAATGCCCTAAATATGCTGATGTATGGTCGTGTTGGCGGCGGCACCATGATCTTTCAGGGTGCTCCGGGTGCTGGCAAGACTGCCTTCAAAAACGAATGCATGGAAGCCGTGTGTCAGCATTCAACACCCCAAGAGCCATGGGTAGCGGTTCCCATTAAACCAAGTGCGCTAAATTCAGCCCCCTCTGTCATCAAAGCCATGATGGAGGCAACAAAGCGGGAGCTTGACCGATTGGTCAGAGAGTTTCCCGATTATGAGCCCGGCAGGATGCAGAAACTGAAGGGGGCTGGTGAATACCTACTCACCGGGCTGAAGAAACTTGACATAACAGTAAACGTCGGAATGGTAGAGGTTACCAGGCATGGAGAGTCGGATAGCACTCAGCCTCAGCAAGGTCTTTCTGCCGATATGATATTCAGTGATGCAGCCACTTATTTTGA
>JAPORB010000160.1 GCA_026710425.1 Gammaproteobacteria bacterium | reverse complement strand
AATTGCACAAATTTTATACAGTTATTGTATAGAACTTAACCAGTGATTATTGGCTGTCATTTAGAAATGCCTGCGGGCACATCGAAATGGAGTTCGGGTGGTGCCATCGGGGCCGTCTTGGGGTGATTCGGGCTTGCCCTGCGGGTCATCGAAAACCTTACAGCACAAATCCCTCGCCTTAACAGAGAATTGCGGCCTTGCTAGACTTTATGCTATCTGGTCGAATAGCATGAACTAGTTAGGCAAGACTCTTCAGTATACCCAACCAATAATACCACTCTCCTTACGGCTTACTTCCTTCAGCAAACTTCTGTATCGCTTTAGGCACGAATGCTGCCGCCAAGAAATACAAGACTAGCTCGCTCTTTCCCTGTCCTGACCCCCAACCATGCATTTCAATAATCGCAAGGGCTATTGCCATCAAAAGTGCTCCCAACGCCATGAAACGGACTGAGGAAGGGTTGCCGTTCTTATCAGTAAACCATCCCTTCTTGCTTACAGTGTCGCCATCAATAGTCTCTCCAGTCGATCCCTCTGCAAACTTCTGTAGAGCCTTCGGCATAAATGCAGCCGCCAGAAAGTAGAACACTAGCTCTGAATTACCTGCCTGTTCCGCCGCCTCGACAAAGACTTCGATAAATGCCAAATATGCCGATGCTATGAATGCGAGTAATGACATGACGCGCATTGATGATGGATCACCATCGTCGTCCAGAAACATTCTTGTCCATTTAGACACTTGGGCTCCCTTTGCATCTTCCATTAGTGCTTCCGTCTTTCAGCCTTTCTGATAAGGCACACAAGTCCTCAATGCAACGACTATTGAATTTGCAACCATTCTGTTGCCGCTTTGCCGCCCCGATAGTGATGTCAACACAAAAGCCATTGTTAGAATTGCCACCGATCACATTGAAACAGCTGTCAATAGTATAATCTCACTGATGGATTTCCAGATTGGGGTACCCAATGGGAGCAGGAATAGTCCTGCCCTAGCATCCCTGTAAAGGAGGAAGCTACAGTGAGTCTGCAATACTTTGGGCTGGGTTTTTACAGAGAGGAAATTTTGTTGAACCAAAATTTGTTTTGCTGACTACCTATTATATCATATCAAAAGAGTGTTGACCACTTAATAGTAAGACATTTTGAATGAAGGCGAGAATCCTTCTGTGAAATACGTCTACAGCGGTGTCCCGACAATACATTCTGTAGCCTCCAGTAAACAAATAAATGTTTCCAATTATTAGGTAAGAGATGCGATAGTGTTCCACTGAATGCTGTAATTGCTGATAAGATGAGAATATGCTAACCAGGTTGTTCAAAATATGAGAAGACATAATCTTCGCCCCAGTGTACCAATGAAATCAAGATTAACGTCTCCATATAAAGCAGTGCAAGCGACTTGAAGTTTTGTAACTTTAAATCCTTTTGTATTCCAGATTACTCTTCGTCATCGTATACATAGTAATATGCCTCAGGCTCAATAGAGGTCCATCCCTCACGCTTAGGCGCATTATAGTGATGGCGGATCGTTTTGCCTCTTGTAGCCATCGCACTTACGCCTCGATGTGTTAATGCATTCATCACTGCTTTTCTGGGGTGCTTTGGATCTCCTTTTTTGGCAGTAGATGCGATTGCACTAATAGGACGTTTTTCGCCCTCCAGTACAGGCTCTCCAACTAGGCGGTTAAGGATAGTGGGCCCAACGTTCCGACGACTCCCATGATGGGGTATTTGAATAAACCGTAAAGGGGCTCCATTTCGAATTGCATCTAGCTGATCGGCTGCATTATTCAGAGCGGTGATCCCCGCATCACCGGTGAATAGGAGGTATTGATCATCAACCGCCAAGAGGATGATAGTGCTTGAATTATTTTTGGCTGATGTTGTGTCATTGTCATCCAGTGCGTCAACACCCCATGTAGACATATATCGTTTCAGCGTAGGCGTAGCTTTTCCTGCTAATTTGATAAGCCCTGAAGCGATCTTGGTATTTGCCTCAGGCATTCCATCAAATTCAGGAATAAGACTTTCATAAAACTCTTTGGTTGGTCCTATGACAATAAATTCTCCTTGGTTATACAGAGAAATACCTCTAAATGGTTCAACGATATGTACGCCCTTCTTTATCGCTTTGCCCACCAAATTAGAAGCACTTTCGAGACTCTCCTTGAGCCGCCGCCCAACACTCTCGTCCGTTATCCGACCATCTAAAAACTTCCCTGAGAGACCTTGATTATGCTCCCATGGTTTGTGGATCCATAGTTGTTTTACGGTCAGTTCATCCAGAACAACATGCAGGCCATTCACATGGTCTTGGTCCGGATGGGTAGAAACTATGGCATCAATTCGCGTCGTCTCATAGTAGTGTTTAATATGATTGACGATGTCTTGGCCCGATTCCTGAAAGCCACCATCGATGAGCACTACTTTTTGTTCATCGCAACCGCCGTGTAGGTTTCCCCATCGCACAGCTATGGCATCGCCGCTCTTTGACTCCTTCCCAACACCGATCACATCAATTTCATATTCCAATTTTAGGACTCCAACAACTGGTTATCTGTAAGTAACTCGGAAAACTCCTCATTTATCGACTTTTGTGTTTCGGAGTTACCGTCAGAGACGTTGCAAACTCCATGGTAACGATAAGCATCATAAATTGCGCGGGACAGAGAATACTCAAGTAAATTTTTATCTTGCTGACTGAATATTTGCAAAGACACTTTTCTTCTTGCCAATGCGATGCCCTGTTGTGTATTTTGAAGGTCATTCACATATTCATCATCTATCAATTGACCATAACCAGTCGCAGCTGCCGCCAGGGTAGCTAAGCCTTTTGCCATCTGTTCAGAACCCCCAATAGCTGCTCCGGCTGATAGAACTAGTGCAAAGGACTCGGAGCCAAGCAACTGATTTCTGGATTTCTTTTCCAAGTCGTTTCTAAAACTACCGCACATATCATCCGAGAGAGCAAGTATTGAGTTTTGGAGTTCATTTCTTGCAGATTGAAATTCCACTGAGCCGAGATCTGCCTGGCTGAATCTACGCAAGCTCCAAGAAGAATCCCCACAATTACCATCTGTGAACCCGAATCTGCTGTACAGAAGGCACAGCTCTCTAGTTTCCGCTATTTCATTATTGGGCCCATCATGATTAAAATACGGAAGAGGACCAACCGCCGTGGGTCCCATACATCCAACCAGACCCATTGTGATTAGAATTATTTTATATATCAATGCTTTATGAAACATGGTTGTAACTTCTCAATAACCCGTGGCAATGGCCAATATTGGTACTAGCCTTGATTAACTTGTGCTGAACGATTTCAGCGGCGACCATCCTCTGTAGCAGGTTACAAACTCGCCCTTCTATTGCTCTCGGCAGTACGATTATCAGGGAAGTGAACTCATCCACTGCGATTCGCCCT
>JAPORB010000018.1 GCA_026710425.1 Gammaproteobacteria bacterium | reverse complement strand
ATGATGATGAGGTACTACGCCCGTTCACTCGCTCCATGACTTACCTGTTGCGTGATCTTGGCCGGATGACCTCGCATCAAGTGGCCTCTGATCCGGAGAGTTGGGCTGCCCTGCAGGCGATGCTGCTGCGGGGTAACCGCATTGAGGTGGAGATGTTGAGGGAAATCGTGAATAATTTGAAGGAAGGATCCGACTTTGAAAATAAAGTGATGCGCTATATGATCGGAGTGGTGCAAATATCGATGGTCACAATGGAAGAGGCACTACGTCAGGCCAGACCAAAAAATTGGGAGATTATGATGGGGACGTTAGCCGAACAATGGATAGAGGAAGGTAAAGCGAAAGGTTTAGAGAAAGGTTTAACGCAAGGTAAAGCGGATACATTTTTGCGTCAGGCCCGCCTTAAATTTGGTGAGCTTCCGGAACAGCGGATTGATGCCGTTCGCGTTGCCACTGTGGCTCAGCTGGACCAGTGGCTGGATGCATTGCTGGTTGCAGACACGCTGGACGACATCTTCAACACGAGCCTGTCCGGCTGAGCCGATGCGGTTTCTCTGCATTTGCAGCAGCATAAATCCTGGGCCGCAAGCAGTGCCGGATTTTAATCTGCGTCAGCCTGGTTGACTGCGGTCACCAGCCACCCGATAAACACATTGGCATCAGTGTCAGTAGCAGAAACATTCAATCAGACATCAGAACATCTGACAATGCCCACTGACGGTCCTTCACCGGGCCAGAGATTTTCTGGAAACTGTTTCTCACACTCCGCATCAGTCCTGGTGTGCTAGGATTGCGCCTTAAATTTGCTTTGCTCATGAATACACTCTGGTTATTAGGAATTCATGGTGTCCTTTTCGTTCAAATAAGCGCATAGTTTACGAAAGGTTTTCATTAATTAGGCCGGTGACCCATGGTTTTACTAGTCCAAGCGAACTAGCGGGAATTGCTGACTGATGGTATGAGTTCTATGTTGTGGTGAGAGCATAGCAGGAGACTGGAAGGCAAATAACCCACGGGCTGGATGGTAAATCTATAGAACCGACCCTAAGCAACCAAATCGTCGAAAAGACTTATTGACTTCTCATTCTGGTAAATTGAGAGTTTATGGGTCAATCAATATTCGTATCAGGTAAAAGGAAATTATCACGCAATGATACGCTGAAGGCCTGTTCTATTTATGACTGAATGCACGGTTCGAACTTTGTAATTGGTCTATGGTTGGTGCAATTCTGGAAGCTTGGAACAGCTATCTTGCCTGAGTAATACAGTTAGTGATTCATTTCAACTGGCCTGTCAATGGTTTTATTTGCAGGACTTAGTCAGCAAGTAAACCTTGATTACTGCTACAAAATTTTCGACATGGGTTCCCTAAAGACGAACTGGATATCTCATGCGCCCAATTCATGCAGCCCAATCCACCACATTGCCAAGGCTTTGATTCGGCTGACAAGTCTTTGGGATTCTCAGGATAACGATCTATCTGTGCGTAGGTCGGGAACTACAAGGCTACGCAGAGTGCAACCAGGAAAAGTTGCCCAAACAGATTCATTTGCAAAATATCTGCGGGACACAGGATATCTGAATCACATATACATGCCCCTAACGGCATGGCATCTACAAGTGCAATCAGCAAGAGAAAAATGCACCATAGCCAGAGCAGGCTTTGCAAGATTTAAACTAGGGTCAAAACATAACAGGTCTATATCCGCCTCCTGCCTCATAACTGAGTTCGGTAATAAGCCAGCTTCATGATACATTGCCAAAATGCATTGCGGGCTAAATACTTGTGACCAACTCACAGTCTTTTTGATCCGCTATGCAAGTCGTTCGTTTCTGCCAGTTATTTTATATGGAGTTTTTTGTGAGGCAAATTGTGTAGCATAAAGTTTCCGTTATGAGTCGTCAGAACAACAATGCCCTATAACAGCAACAGGTCGTGCCAAAATTCACAGGTTCCAATATGTGCAAATACTTCAGCCTGATTTCACTGCTGTTTTTAGCAAAGATGCTGTTAGGTAGCCCTGTCAGCTATGCCCAGGAACCAATTCCGGTTACCGAGCAACTGATGAAGTCGGTCATTCCAAGTGCCGAGACATTTTCTTTTGAGCAAGGTAACGCACCAGTGTATCGGGCATATCGCCGAGATCCTGCCAGTTCCGAGCCTGAACTGATGGGCTACCTGCTTGAAACCACCGATTGGCCGCCAGAAGAGATTGGATACAGCGGCCCCATTAATGTGCTGGTTGGCATGAATTTGCAAGGCATGATTACGGGGGTAAAGGTGCTGCACTATACAGAGTCCTACCGCAGCATTCGGGGTGACTTCATAAACTCAGAGTATTTTCCGGAACAGTTTGCCAACAAAAACATTATTGAGGGATTTCGTGTCGGTAGAGATATAGATGGCATTTCCCGTGCAACCATAACCAGCTGGGCTGTAGCACGCAGTGTTCGAGATACGGCGCGACGGGTTGCCCGGGTGTACTTACCTAACTCCGAATATACGGCTGCCACGAGAGGAGATGCGCTGGCATTGAGGGTATTGGCGGCGCAGTCCTGGCAGGACATGATTGAATCCGGTCTGGTACGGCATTGGGAAATTACTCAACCGGATGCCACAGTGCTTAGGCTGACCCTGGCCTTCATGGGGCATGATGGACTTGGAGAAATACTGGTAGGTGAAGAGGATTATTCGCGTGCGGATCGTGATGCCAGCAATCGCTCCCGGGAAGGCAAGCTGTTGCTGGTCGGCATTGATGGAGATTCAAGTCGGCCTTTTCGCCAGGAACGTCTTGCCGTGCAACAGGATGGGGAGGTTTTTCCCATAGAGCGCAGACGTTTCGTCTATGCCGGCAGTGCTGATGCTGGCAAGATCAAGGACAAGGTCCGGTTTGCCGGGGCCATGGTACTTACACCACAGATAGATTTGTCCCGGCCCTTTTCAGTGATGTACAACACCGAGGGGGTGGTTGGAGAGTTTGGAGGTATTGACGAAATTCAATACCAGGTGCCGCCATTGGCCTTGGTACTTTCCGAAGGAGGCAGGATTCCGCTAGAGCTTTTGCCCGCTACTGCTGATCAGGGAGATATTTATGAGGTTCAAGGGTTGTGGTCAAGTCTGCTGACCAATGCGCCCGCATTCGAGGTGTTGGCAATTCTGTTAGTTTGTGGCATGGCAATGACAGCTTTTCTGAGAAAAAGCGAAGCCCTGCGCTGGGCTACTCTAACCATTACCCTGTTTTACCTTGGCTGGATTGATGGTGGGTTTGTTTCAGTCTCTCACATTACCAATGGCATCAAGCTTGGACCTTCATTGTTTCTCAATGACTTGCCTCTGCTGCTGATAGTCCTATTTACGTTGGTAACCACACTGCTCTGGGGCCGGATATTCTGCTCATCCCTGTGCCCCTTCGGTGCTTTGCAGGACTTCATTACACGTGTTGCACCTAGACACTGGCAAGTCAGGGTCCCACAGCTGCTGCATGTTCGGCTATTGACTCTGAAGTATGGCGTGCTGGCTTTTCTCATGGTGATGGCTATAGTCTGGGCTGACCTCAGTCTGTTCCAGTACTTCGAACCTTTTGGCACCGTGTTTTACCTGTCACAGTCGCTACTGCTATGGGCCATCCTCCTCCTGTTTTTGCTGGGTGCCCTGTTCATTCCGCGATTCTACTGCCGCTATGCCTGTCCGCTGGGTGCGGCTCTGGCAGTCAGCTCATTGCTTTCCCCTTGGCGCATCAGGCGGGTGGCGCAATGCAAGTTTTGTAAAGTCTGCGAACAGGCCTGTCCAACCGGGGCCATCCGAGGACCAGACATTGACTTCAAGGAGTGCGTGCGCTGTGATATCTGTGACTACAAACTGATTAACCGTTCCGGTGTTTGTCGGCATGATATTGAAACCGTGAAGGTTCGCATCAAGCACTGGCCGGAAACGGATACAGGTTTGTGAACAACCACTGGATACTTGCTGTTGCTGTTAGTTTGCAGACGCAACTTGCGCTCAGGTCAGGCCGTAAGCTTGGCGCCGGGCCAGAAATTCGTCGACATTGACGGCCATGACCAGCAGATCGTGGTATTGGCCTTTCTGATCCTTCATATGGTCCTTGAGTACGGCTTCATTTCGGAATCCAAGCTCTTCAAATAAAGTGCGTGCTGCCTTCTGGTCCGGGGTCATGCGTGAGGTAATAATTTCCACCCCTAAGGTAACCGCCAGCTTGAAGCCTTCTCTTATTAGGGTTCGTCCCAGACCATGCTTGCGCAGATCAAGTGATACCGACACCCGCAGTTCTGCCACATGGCGGGTCCAGTCCAACTCGTTAAGATGGATGGTTGAATAGCCGACTATCTCGTTATTGAGCAAAGCCACAATCGAGTATACCAAGCCTTTTTCTATGTCTCGTATCCATTTGTCGATACCAGATTGTTTTGCAATATTGCGGCGCATAAACAGAATGTCATGAGTCGGCAAACCCCGAGCAAACTTGAACATGGCACTGCCATCATTCACGGTCATGGTGCGCAAAACGATGTCCTTGCCATTCATATTCAGATGCAGGGGATAATCCGCAATGCTGTCATTCATTTGAGTATTCATGAGCTATCCGCCTTTTTGTGATATCCAGCCTTGTCCTTTTCAGGTATTGACCTTGTGCTTACTCGGAGCGAGCACTGACCCATTCGTCCAGTTTGGGCCAGAGCCTGTACATGGCATTACCGCCGGCAACCAGGCTTACATGACCGCCCCTGACAACAATTTCATCCTTGTCCTCGGAACTGACCAGATTGATTAGATCTCTGGAGGCCGCCTCAGGAATGATATGGTCGAATGAGGCGGCAACATGCAGGAATGGCACCGTAATTCCCCCAAAATCCACTCTTTTGCCACCGAGTATGAGCTTGTTTCTTACCAGCAGGTTGTCCCGAAGGAAGTCATTGGTCCAGTCCCTAGCCATGACTCCAGGCAGTGGAATCTGGTCATTCGCCCAGCGTTCAAAGCGCATGCTTGCCTTGACGAAGTCATCGTTTTGCACATTGTTGAGTAACGACAATTGATTGGCATTACGCTGCAACGGACGCAGTGCCTGCATGGAGGCGTTAATCAATTCGCTGGGAATATTTCCCAGTTCATCAATCAGCAGGTCTATGTCGAAACTTTTCGATCGCACCCAGCGTTGATGCAGGGTCATGCCATCGCTATTGATGGGTGTGGTAAAGCAGGCCAGATTCTTCACCGGACCGCCTGAGTTGAGTGCCGTATAACAGAGACTGAGAAGTCCCCCCATGCAATATCCGACCAAGGTCACATCGGGTTCTCCGGCATCTTCGACAACTTGGTTGACACAGTTTCCCAGCAGGTCCTGCACATAGTTGGCCAGACTCAGTTGGCTCTGGTTAGCGCGCGGGGCCCGCCAGTCCAGCATATACACATCATGACCACGATTGAGAAAGTACTCGACAAAACTTTGCCCCTTGGCCAAATCCAGAATATAGCCTTTGGCGACTGGCGACATAATGATGAGGATTGGTACCCGGTAGACCTCATCGACTGGTGACTGGTAATGGAAAAGTTGTGCTGTGTCTTGGGCGTAAACCAGTTCCTTCGGCGTTGGGCCTACTTCCAGGTCAGATTCAGTCTGCGGCAGATCTGCTAGTCCGGGAATGTTGCGCTCAATGGTGCGGCGAATCAATTGATCAACTCGCGCATCAACCTCCGCTTGGGTAATCTCTTCTGGATCAGCCATAAACGGTGTTGCTGTGGCATTCATATTCAGATTCCGTTTCAGGTTAAATGCTGGATACTTAGGTTTGACTGGATTGGGGTTCAGTCTGCTCAGAAGCGGTCTTTTTTTGCCCGCTGGCAGGTGAACTGGAATCTTGATCCGCCTTGCGGGTACGTGCCGGTTTTTTTCGGGGTGAGGCAGTAGATTCAGTACCAGCCTGTTTGCGTAAGTCGCGCAACTCTATCAGCACAGCATTGAGTGTTTCATCTATTTGCGACATCCGGTCCTTCAGATCAAGAAAGTCATTACGCGAAGGTATGTTAAGATTTGAGAGATACTGTCCCATGGACTCACTAAACATGCGTTGGGTATGTAGTGCCTCCTGCATAAAACGACCTGAGCTGTTGGCCACACGCTCGTCGGCCATGAACTCGGTCATGGCATCACTCCACATCTTTTCTGACTGTATAAACCAATCCCGCATAAGTTGTACAGGGTCTATTTTATCTTTGTCTGACATTGATTGTTTCCTTGATGAATATGAATTGCCAATGTGCTGTGAGAATGGGTTAATGCTTTTTGCCTGATCACTTTTTTAGGCAATGTTTTTCAAACACCCAGACTTTTAGTGGTTCGAACACATAATTGCTATCAGCGTTTTCAGTGGTTAGTTAATTTTTCTGCAAGTCTGCTACCCACCACGCGATAGACTTCGGGGTGCACCACCATGCCGATATGTGTGCAGTCCACCTCGGAGTTCATGCAGCTGTCCTCCTCAAGGCATGAGTGCCAGTCGGCCACTCCATCATTTTTGGAGAATACTGCAAACTGCGGCGGAGTAACCTCTTTTGGTTGCAGGATGCTGCGGACAAAACCGCAGGTGCAGAAGCCTGTTGCACAGGAAGGTTTCAAATTGCGTCCTACCAGTCCGCTACGATTATCCTTTAACTGATCCCAGATGCCGATAACCGAGGGATGGGCTTTGACCAGCGATTTGAACGGTGAGCCAAGGGTAATTACCCGATCAATGATTCCTGGCTCAGATTGTACGATGTATTTAGAGATCATGCCGCCGAGGCTATGTCCTACCAGACTGACTCGCTGTCCGGTTTTGTTATGGATTCTGTGAATTCGGTTCATCAGTTGACTGGCGGTTTTGTCCGGGCAGTCAGTGTTCCAGACAATACCTGAAAGATAGGAGTCGTACCCCATTCGTCGCAACCAGCGGTGCATTTCCAGCATCAGTAGGTCTCCAGACATAAATCCAGGAACGAGCATCACTGGTTGTTTGTTGCCTCTTGGGATACCCAATCCATAGTAGACGGCGGAACATCGTAGTTTCAGCCAGTCTTTAGGCCACGCGAATTCGCGCCACAGCGGCGTTGGACTGTATTCAATGGCGGGATCATGTTTGTAGGCATCACGGAGATGCCCGTAGAGATTCGCCTGAAAATCGTGTCCCAGATATTCCGTCACGATCTGCTCTGAAATTAAGTGTTAACTATTCCCTCAGCCCCTGTCAGGGGCTGAGGGATGATTAGAAATGTTTCAGGGAGGCTTGATGGACCTGCGCTAAAACACAGTTATTTTTTTCGGCTAGCATTCTGCTACGCATCATCTCAGCTCACTAAACCTTGACTGTTGTGGAGACAAGTATTAAGAATAGCACATGATTTATCAGCTGGAAGTCGTTGGACAGGATCTCTGGTACGAGATTCTGCCCGAAGACTCTATTCCCGAAATTTAACTAGCATTCGGTGTCCAGAATTTGCTCATCTGCCGATAGGGTGCTGTCCAGTCGAAATCACCGGTCTTAAATGGCGCAAACAGCTCCTTGGTATTTTCTGATGCTTCGCTGGTCATCTCGGTCTGCTCGCGAAACAGAGTTTTGCCGAACTCCAGGGCACATTCCTGGCGGCGATTCATGGTTTCCATGGTCAACTGCAGATTGGCCTTGTAGTCAGTGGGGGCAGCAGTGATCGCACGACCCAGTTCCAGCATATCCTTCTGGCCGGAAGCAATCGTCTCAATGAACTTATCCATGATGCGGGTATTGCGTGCTCGGGCATTACTTACGCTCTCGGCAAATTTCTCCGAGGAGTCAGCGATACCATCAAAATAGCCTTCCATAGTATTTTTCATGGTTTCCTGAACCGAATCCTGGGTTTCAGTTTTTTTCTCAGTCTTCTTATCTGTGCTCTTGCTCATTATTAAATCTCCTGTTAAATCAATGGATTAAGCTTCTATCGGATTGAAAATGCTGCCGCTGATCACAACGTTTTTTAATCCTGATTGTTATTTATATGCAATTTGCACCTATATGTCAAGCATTATTTTCCTGTAAAATACCCGGTATGGACAAATCACAAGAAGACGAGAATCCTGACAATCGTTCAGGTAGCCATAAGAGGCACTCGACCGCAGGCCGAAGGCGGGCGGATGGCAGGCAGAGAAGTGGCAATGGACCCAAGGTCAGTCCCACTGGTGATATGCTGACGGCACACCTGCTTGCCATGCTGAATGGCTGGTCTGCTTATGGCTATGAGTTGGCACAGCGGTTGGATGAGGCGGGCCTGGGCAATTACAACAAGGGTTCAATTTATCGAATCTTGCGCCAGATGGAGGATTCTGGACTGGTGTCTTCGGTATGGGATACCAGCAAGGATGGCCCTGCAAGGCGGATTTATGACCTCACTGAAACCGGCTCATTGTTTCTCAAAAACTGGATAATTATGGCGGATATGCATCGCAACTTCATTACCAGTCTGCTGGAGATGAATCCGCTCATGCCCTCCATAACTCGTTCTGGCAAACCATTCGGTCAACCAGATGGGGAGACTGACGGCAACGAGAATGCTCCGGGACAGAATGATGCCACTACCGATAATGATGACCCCAATAATGCCGGGGACAGAGACGAATAACTCAGCCATATCACGGAAATTGACATGAACACTAACATCAAACAGGACCAGGGGCTTGCTTTCAATCCGGTTATAGGACTTTCCGTGGAAGATGTGCAGAAAGCCAGTCGGGAAGCCATTCGCCAGAGTCTGATGCAACCAGCCATCATGCTGGAGCAAACCGCCAAGTTGTGGCGGGATTTCTATTATATTGCGATGAATCAGTCAAAACTTGCTCCTTCTTCGCGGGACCGGCGATTCGCTGACGAGTCGTTTAGGCAAAATCCCTTATATGCCAGCTTGCTTAAAACCTGGCTAGCCTGGGAGCAGCGAATGCTGGAATGGGTTGATGCTCTGGATATGACAGAAATTGAGCGCGAGCGAACTCGCTTCATTGTGCAGCTTTATGTGGATTCCCTGGCTCCCACCAACTTCCTGCTGGGCAATCCCTCAGCTTTGCGTAAGGCCTACGAGTCAGGCGGCAGCAGCCTGCTCAATGGCTTCAAGCAATTTGTCGAGGATGTGCAGGAAAACGGAGGCATGCCATCACAGGTGGACAAGAGGGCCTTCACCGTAGGGGGTAATCTGGCCACAACTGAAGGCTCTGTGGTATTTAGGATTCCCGTTCTGGAATTGATCCAGTATCAGCCGGTAACCAAAATGGTCAAGTCACGCCCTGTGTTCATTGTACCGCCCCAAATCAACAAATATTACCTTTATGACTTGTCCGAGCATAACAGTTTTGTTCGCTACCTCCTCAATGAGGGTTTCCAGGTGTTTATAGTGTCCTGGCGTAACCCGACTGCAGAACACAGGGACTGGGGCATTGCAAGCTATGTAGAGGCTCTGGATCAGGCCATAGATGTTTGCCTTGAAATTTCCGGGCAGGACGCAGTCAACACAGTCGGTGCCTGCGCTGGCGGCATCACCCTGTCGGCTGCGTTGGGATACTTTCAGGGAAAGGGCACACTCAAGCGGGTCAAATCCATGACCTTGATGGTCAATGTGTTGGAGTCCGAGGAGGACGATTCAGTGCTTGGCTTGTTTGCCAGCAAGGGCACAATTGAAAGTGCCCGCTCGCAGTCTGATCTGATGGGCGTGATGGATGGTCGGGAAACCTCCAAAGTATTCAACTGGATGCGACCCAATGACTTGATCTGGAATTACCATGTCAGCAATTACCTGCATGGTGAGAAGCCCCCAGTGTTTGATGTATTGTACTGGAATAATGATACGACACGCCTGCCTGCAAAGCTGCATAGCGACTTCCTCGATATTTTCAGTATCAACCCGTTCAGCAAACCGGGATCCCTGACAATCAATGGTGTGCCTATTGACCTCTCCAGCGTGGACTGTGATGTGCTGATCACTGGCGGCACTACTGATCACATAACTCCTTGGCAGGCCTGTTACCGTTCCACTCGGCTGTTTGGAGGTAAAGTGACTTACCTGCTATCTACGGCGGGACATATTCAAAGTTTGCTCAACCCACCCACCTCTTCGAAGCGATCCTACTTTCTCAATGAGGATGTCTCAGTAACAGCGGATGAATGGGTGCAAGGTGCAAAGGAGCACTCGGGTTCCTGGTGGCCATTCTGGTCTGACTGGCTGACGCAGCATGCTAATGGTGAAGTAGAGGCAACAGATAAGTTTGGCAGTCACAAATACAAGCCAATCGCTATCGCACCAGGCGAGTACGTTTTTGAATAATGTGCCCAGGGGCAGTGTAGCCAACAAAAGCGGTCTGAATTTTCTCCAAAATGATATGACGCAAAAATTGTTCTTCCCCGCACAGACATGGATTCCAAAATTGATCAACAATATGAGGTGGTGGACTTCGAACTAGATCGACTCCGTGAAGAAATGATTTCCAGGATGAACCTTGTTCGTAAATATCTTAGATGGATTATGCTAATTGGTTGTCTTTTTGTGACCATCATCGCATTGCTTATACCTAGAGTATTGCCTAGTTACTTAAAGCCCTGGTTTAGACCTTGACAGAGTCAGGAAGGAACTAAAAGTTCAGTAACTGAGGGCTTGCCGGTAGACTATGACTTTTCAGTGCAGTGTCTCGTTCAGGTTTATTGGTTTTTGAATATTAATAACAAATCTCTGCTGAGATAGTTTTTCTAAGAGGCTAATGATTGCCCAAAAGTAGTCTCATTCCTAAAATATTTGAACTAAATCACTCAGCCTCTACCAAAAACCACCAAAATATTAACCAGTTGAGTCTGTTAAAGCAAAGGAATAATAACAACCAGAAAATTTCATTCAGCATTGCCGATTCGGCATATTTACTCTATATCAAAAGGTCTGAAATACCAGGTTGTGATGTACTTTAATGTGCTACATAACCGATATAAGCTGCTATGTTCTCTATTTCGACATAACAAACCACTGCTTGATTATGCAAAGAGTTCAGTAAGAGGAAAACTATCAAACATGAGGTTTAGGAAAATTCCAGGAATCGAATATCGTTGATATCACAATTAGGTATAGTATAGAAATCACCAGTCTAATAATTTTGCCTTCATTCAAACGATTTGAAAAATCCTTGAAATTCTTTTTGTATAACAAATCCTGCAAAATTCGATTTCAAGAGATATGACTAGATAACCAGCAGGTACAGCCAGAAGAGATTTGAAATTCTTATGCAAATATACTCTGACCATGTAGGTCGCTTTGATCTACGCATCATACACACATTGGATGATCATGACGGTACGCCACTTCTGGTATTCAATGGCATAGGTGCCAGCATTGAGCTGCTGGAGCCCGTGGTCAGGGGACTGAATTTGCCGGTCATAGCCTTCGATATGCCGGGTACTGGACAATCACCGCTCACTTTTGTTGGTTTTGGCATGAGCGATTATGCATGGCTGGGTATTAACCTGCTGGATCAACTGGGTATAGAGATGGTGAACGTCATGGGCGTATCCTGGGGGGGCGGTGTGGCTCAGCATTTTGCCAGGCATCATGAGCATCGTATGGGCAAACTTATTCTTGCTGCCACCTCTACCGGCCAGTTAATGGTGCCACCGAATCTGGAAGTTCTTATGCATATGGCCTCACCAATGCGCTACATTAATCCTTCTTATTTTAAACGCATTGCGCCAGCCATTTATGGTGGCGATTTTCGCAGTAATGCCAGACTAGCAATTGAGCACTCCAAAATAATGAAGGCTCCCAATCCGTTTGGTTACATCCAGCAGCTTTCTGCAATGTCTGGCTGGACCAGTGCTTTCTGGATTCATCAGCTAAAACAGGAAACTCTGGTTATGGCAGGAGAAGACGATCCGATTATACCGCTGATTAACGCCAGGATCATGGCAGAACGTATCCCCAATGCAATGCTTGAGTCGTTTGATTGTGGGCACCTCTTTATCCTGACGCGCAGGCAACAAGCGATCGCCAGCATAGAGCGTTTTCTAGTACATTGATAACAACCGAAAAACTAAGTTGCATGAATTGTCGTCAGTTGGTGTGTTAGGGTCGGGGTGGCTATAATCGGCCTGCTTGGTTATGGATTCAACGCTTCTAAACAATTCTGCTATGCTCCATTTATTCAGCATCTTTACTTGGTCGTTTAGATTCGTAGCATAATGGGTTTTTGACTATTATATCCGAATCACTGAACAGTCGCCCAGACTTGAGCCGGATGTGGGTAGACATAAAATAGTCCCTTTTCTTAGGCGGGGCTTTTTTCTGGCATTTTTGATCGACAATGCTGGTTTCAGTCAAACTCATGCCCCGGCGCATGCTGGCTGGACATTTGCAGGTATTCTGACCAGCTTTGATGCCTAATTTCTAATGGTACACCTAGTGTGTGCCAGAACTATTGCTGTTGGAGGAACCAATGACTCATCGTCGCAACTTTCTCAAATACTTGGCTGCGAGTCCGCTGCTCACCAGTTATTCAGCCTTTGCTCAGGAGGTGGAGGAGACTCTGGGGGAGCGTCTCATTGATCCCTCTGAAGTAATCAATGTTTTTGAAATGGAGGCAGTAGCAAAAACCAATATTCCACCCGCCCATATGGGCTATCTGAATACCGGTGTGGACAGCGATGAGACCTTGCGTGCCAACCGTGATGGTTTCTCACGGTATCAGATAAAGCCTCGTCGACTCGTTAATGTTAGCGAAACCGATACCCGGGTAAATTTTCTGGGTGCTGATGCAGAATCCCCAATTTTTCTTTGTCCTGTTGGCAGCCAGGGTGCTTACCATGCCGAGGCGGAACTGGGTTCGGCTAGAGCGGCCGCTGCCAGAGGGCATCACATGGTGTTATCCACCCAATCCTCTACTGCTGTGGAAGCGGTTGCCGAGGCCAAGGGGGCACCTATTTGGCACCAGCTTTATCCCACTACACGTTGGGAATACACCGTGGCCATCTTGCAACGGGCTGAAGCGGCAGGGTGTACATCAGTTTGCCTTACTATCGATTTGCCAGGTGGTCGAAATACCGAAACCCAGTCGATAATGACTCGGGAGGACGATCGTAACTGTAGTGCCTGTCATACCGGCACACCAAAGCCTATTTTTGACGGGTTGGATATGCGTGGAGTTGGGTTGAATAACCCCGGTCTAACCTGGGATGTCATTGGCCGCATGAAGGAAACGACCGAGATGAATGTAATCATCAAGGGGATTGAAGTTGCCTCGGACGCAGCTCTTGCCGTGCAGCATGGTGCTGATGCTGTTTGGGTTTCCAATCATGGTGGGAGAGCAACCGAAACCGCCCGTGGCAGCATCGAATGCTTACCGGAAGTTGCTGCTGCGGTAGGCGGCCGGGTGCCCATCATAATTGATGGCGGATTTCGCCGGGGCACGGACGTTTTCAAGGCATTGGCACTGGGAGCTGATGCTGTTGGAATTGGAAGGCCTTATTGCTGGGGACTGGGTGCTTTTGGTCAGGTGGGCGTTGAACGAGTTCTGGATTTGATGCAACGTGAACTTTTAATTGCTATGCGCGGTAGCGGCACGCCAGTCCTGAATGCTATCGGCCAGGAATATGTCCATGATAGTGGTCGGAGAATGCCTGGTGCGACCTTTGTGCGGGATCTGATGTGAGTAAAATTCCTGGTCTGATCAACAAGGATTAAAGGAGGTCGGAAATGCAGGTTACAGTTTGGAGCATCGGGGGTGTATGGATTTTTGAGATTCTCATTAACCATCGCTGATTGCTTACTTCAACTTCAAGCATATTTGATTGATGTGCTTGAACAATTGGCTGCTGGTTCTTAATTGCTGATCTGCTGTTCCCGGGCCCGGCCTGCGCTGAGAATGTTTTTGATTGCATAATTGCCCTCATGACAGGCATACTCATACATTACATATTCGTTATCGCGGGTGAGTGGAATTGAGATAGAAAAAGGGGCGGAAAAATTGACAGGATCATCTATCCGTGTTTCCCAAAGTATAGTGTCTTCATTGATTCTGGTGAATCGTTCAACCACCTGTAATTGATCACTGGCCGGTACACCTTTCAGTCTACCGCCAGCTGCACTATTGGCTATCATGCCACGATCATTAAAGTTACTGGTTTCTATGACTAGTGTGTCGCCTTCCCAGCGGGCAACTGAATCACCCATCCATAGCCTTATCTTTTCATTTACATGTTCAGCCTTGTCAAGACTGAAGGTACGCACATCATGTATCATCTCGTAGACTATGCTGAATGACTTTTCAGTCTGCATAAAGCGGTAAGCATTGTTGTAACCGGCTGGCAGCATGGAACCGGGAACACCACGGGTGATGCAGCGGTCCCAGACTGTGTGGTAGATGTAATCATTTTCTACGTTAGCGAAGTAGAAGTCTCGCTCAGCAAGAGCAGATTCTCGGATGGGTGCCAGGCCATTGGGTGGATCCACAACCATGGATGTCTGACCGCTTGAGAGTACTGTATCACCGGCATCCAGCCAGATCTGATTATAGGCTCCAACATTACCTCCGGCTTCCACTGCGACATTGCTGTCAGACTTTTCACGTCTCTCGGCAATTCGCTGTTCCATGGCAGAGATTTCATCATCGGTCAGAAATGCCTGGTCGCCAAGTTCTTCCGGACGCTCAATAGGGGTAATGGTATCGTTGGTCCAAATACCCTGGAAGTCCGGTTGCCCATTATCAAGCCGAGGCACCACATAATCCTGACTCAGTGCTGTACCGGACAGGATCTGCAAGACTACAAACAGAGTTGTTAATACTTGTCGGATCATTCTGTTTGGTATTGGATTAAGAGATTTCAACATCACTCTCCTCTGAAAATGGCTAATGCTGAAACGCAAACAAGCGACCTATTATTACTGCAATAGTGCTCTTCCGTTACTCACTTTCCTCAGTCAGCCAAGAGAAATCATCCTCGCTTTGCACCAGAATTGTGGAGCGATCCCGCCGCATCTGCTCTTCCAGCCTTGCCTGTTCCAGCACATCCTGCGGCAGGTCCCGGCCCACCACAAGACCTCTGGGTATGGTTGGGGCAAAATAGATACGAGCGTTGGCCATCTCATCAGTGGTGGCGGGGCCATAAACGACATCCTTAGTTGGGTCCGGATTCCATGGGTTACCTTCGGAATTATCGAACCACCAACTCATATGCAGGGTAGAGCCAGCCGGTAGAAACTTGGGCGTTTCATATTCGTATAGGAACTGCCAATTGAAGTCATAGTCCGGTACCCATAACAACACTTCGCGCTCACCATCAGGGTACTCAACTTCATAGCGCATGGCTTTGCCCCGATAGTGCATGTGGGGGCCCATGGAGAGTAGGTAGATGTCTTCCTCAATGTCAAAGGTATTATTCACCTCATAGTTGGGGTGGCCTGCCGGAATGGTCCATTTGCGATGGGGTAGCAGGTTGGTTTCCACCACATAGTCAATGACATCACCTTCCTCATAAAATTTGAAACCGGCCCGGGTGTTGTCTATCACTTCAGTGCCCTCACCGGTGTTTTTATGATAGTGCATGTTTACCGTGATAAAGGGGTCATCCGGCAACAATACACCCCAGCCATCAGGATATTCAAAGGGGCCGCGTCCAGGCACACCCACCCCCATATGACTGGACACAATGTGGTGCACCCATGGACCGCCAGGGTCCAGCTCGGCCTTGGATATCCATCTGGGATTTTCATGGGTCCCCTCCGGAACCGGCATGTGAACGGTCGGCTGCCAGTCTTCGACATCTGGCCCAACATATACTGGCTTTTCAAATCCTACTATCAGGTCAGGCTCACCGATCCACCAGCCAGATTCAGGCATGGCTGTCCCCACACTGGCAGTTTTCAGGTCGGCATTAGCTGCATCAGGGTCACCTTCCAGGGCACCACCATCCACCCAGGCGATGAGCAGATCCTTGTCTTTTTTATCAATGTAGCGTTCGCCCTTGAATTCACCACGATGACGCTCGTGGGCACCCCAGGGTGGCATATAGCCTGTCATCAGAGCGTGCTTGATCAGTGGTGCCCAGATTCTGGCCTCCTCATAATTCATCAGTGACATCGGTGCACTGATCCCTCCAACATCTGGTGGATTCTCCTGGTGACAGGCGGCACAGTTATTCATAAAAACAGGCAGGGCATCCTGGTAGAAGGTTGGTGTATCCTGCGCCATAACCGGTGTCAGATAGAGTACCGGGGCGGCAATCAGAACTGAGATGGCAAACGGGATTGTGCTTAAGAGTCTGGAAGGTAAGAAGACAGGAACTTTCACGGTAATTCTCCTGATGAGATCTCGTGTTATTGTGGTTGTAGGATCAAGCCTAATGCCTATTAGGGACTTTGTCCATAGCCTAACAGACTGGATTTTGCAGGTTGGGTGCACCTGGTAGCAATTATTTTCTTGATTTTTGTAGGATAAAATGATGTTCGTGGGGATGATAATGACTAAGATTCTGAATCTTCCTGGCTAACCCCATCCAAGGCTTGTGGCTTGCATAATGCAGTACCACTGAAATGTGCAGCTTAAACCTGAGCTAGAAATTGTCTTGATACATTCGATCCAGATGAGCCACGGGATACTATTCAAGGGCAGGGTGGGGCTGTACCTGCTCCCCAGTATTAAAGTTCACTGCGGAAAGTACAACATGTCACTGACGGCCAAAGTGCTGACATGAAAACTCAAATACAGCGCATAAGGCTTCAGGTATTATACCGGTTCATTCTTGCTTAGTCTCCAGGATGAAATATCCCAGAATTTGGGCGCATTAGACTGAAAAACAACAGAATCAGCTGGATAAAGCCTGTATAGCCAAAGGCCCTTGATCAGGACAAATACCGAGGCAGTCCTAATTCTTATACTAAAGAGAAATATAGAGTGCTCGTTTCACAATTTCATCCTAACTGGAACAAGATGGAGAATTTCAGACGGGTCAACGATGGAAGCTTGGCAATGGAATCCGCAGGTAATTTGCATCGAATATGATTCGAGCTACAAAAGCCTGAGCTACTGGCTCCATTCTCTGTTGAATCAGCCTGTCCTGAGATTGTCAGATTCGGCAATTTTGCGATAACATGAATCCATCGAAATTAACAATCTATTGTGGTGTAAGATGGTGCAAATGAAAGCTGTCAGGGTACATGAGTATGGAGGGGCGGCGGTGATGTCCTATGAGGATATCAATGTTCCCAGCTTGCAGCCAGGCCACGCCCTGGTCAAAGTTGAATCGGTAGGTGTCAATTTTATTGACACCTACCAGCGTAGTGGCCTCTACAAAATACCACTGCCAGCCACTTTGGGGCTGGAGGCGGCTGGCACTGTGGTCGAGACTGCGGATGGTGTCAGCCGTGTTGCAGTTGGTGATCGAGTAACCTACACCAATGTGGTAGGGGCCTATGCAGAATATGCAGCAGTGTCTGAAGATCGGCTAATAAGTCTGCCTGAATCTTGCTCTTTCGATCAAGGTGCCGCCGTCATGTTGCAAGGCTGCACTGCTCATTACCTGTGTCGCTCTACTTACCAGGTAAAAAATGGTGATCGCTGCCTGATTCATGCTGCCGCGGGGGGTGTGGGGCTGTTGCTAATTCAAATGGTTAAAGACCTTGGCGGCTTTGTCATCGGCACAGTATCTTCTGAGGAAAAGGCAGAACTTGCCCGGGAGGCAGGTGCTGATAAGGTAATTCTCTATACTAAGCAGGATTTTGAAATAGAAGTCAAACGCCTTACCGACGGCAAAGGAGTAAATGTTGCCTATGACTCTGTCGGCAAGAGTACTTTTGAGAAAAGTATCGATTGTCTGTCTCGGTTCGGCACCATGGTGTTGTATGGAAATGCCAGTGGTCCGCCAACAGAGTTCAATCCTTCATCGCTTGGGCCGAGAGGCTCGCTTTTTCTTACCCGCCCCACGCTTTTTGATTATCTGGCGACCCGAGAAGATCTGGAATGGCGTACACGCGATATTTTCAACTGGATAGGGGAAGGCAGATTGAAATTGCGCTATGAGCATGTCTATGCACTTGCTGAGGTACAGCAGGCTCACCGTGCATTGGAAGGACGACAAACGACTGGCAAAATTCTCCTTAAACCATGAATCTTTTCAACCCACCTGTAAAATTCACTGAGAGAAAATGTTATGAGACTGATTTCAATGAACCTGGTGCTGCTTGCAGCATTCTTTATGGCCGGTATTACTGGTAGCAACGCACAATCAATTGATCTTGGCCGAGGTGAAATCCCGGTTACAGTCCCAGAGGGATATGATGACAGCATTCCAACACCATTGATCGTGGCCTTGCATGGTTATACCTCTAACGGCCCCAGGATAGACAGCTACATGGGATTTAGCCGAATGGCTGATGATTATGGCTACATCACGGTGGCACCTACTGCAATAAGAGAGCCGGAAGGTGATGAAAACACCTTCTGGAACGCCTCGATGGCTTGTTGTAATTTCTATGGAGTGGAAACCAACGATGTCGACTACATCATCTCTGTCATTGATGATCTTAAATCCAAGTTTAACATAGATGACCGACGGGTTTTCCTGGTAGGCCACTCCAATGGCGGGTTTCTCTCCTATCGTATTGCTTATGAGTATCCGCAAGTCATAGCCGCCATTGCAAGCTTGGCCGGAACCATGGATCAGGGTCCAATGGATGCACCGACAGCAACCGTCCATGTACTGCAGATTCATGGCACGGCTGATGAGGTGATCAGGTACGGAGGTGGTGATATTCGTGATAATCGTTACACAAGTGCCGTCGGAACCGTGAGGCACTGGGCAGAGTTCAATGGCTGCGTTTCAGAAGGACGAGGTCGTGAAATGAGGGATCTTGATGCCAGCTTGCCCGGTTATGAAACGGGAACCTTGCGTTTTGGAGTGGGGTGTCTGCCTGGTGGTTCGGCAGAGCTTTGGACAATTGCGGCTGGTGCCCATTCACCAGTGTTGTCTGAGAGCTATGGTGAACAGGTAGTTGAGTGGTTATTTGCCCACCCACAGCCAGCTTCCTGAATTCTAACTAAAGAAAATGAAAAGATCGTTATGGCCGGTGTAGCCTTCGGGTTGCACAGTTACTTAGTTGATGTCACGCATTGATAACCTCCGATATTTTCTCGCACAGTCATCTGGCTACTGCGAGGGATGATATCGCACAGGAACCTATCAATAACCCAGCAATACTAAGGATAAATATCCTTATGCATAGAGGGAATTGACCGTTCATTTAGAGAGACCGAATTCAAGTGATTCCGTTAGTCCTGTTGGTTAGAGTAAGATAATCTCGGTGTGTCGGTCCTTCTGGTTTTGGGGACAGGATTTATGGGCATTGGTTCATTGGAGTGAGGCCAAACTCCATGGCTACCTTTCCTCATTACAGCTTGATTCTACCCTTTATCCAGCAAAATCTGGTCGATTTTCTGCACAGTCTAGCAACATCAATATACTTTTGACCTGTTACCGTTGCTAGGAAAAGTCCTAATCTACCAATAGGTAGTGGAATGATGAATTCTGACTTTCGTTTGCCTAAGCAATCTATTCATTTATTTGTGTATAATCCGAGGGTTATTAGGTTATGCCAGTTCGTTGATGACAGTCATTAAGATAGATTCACTGTTACGCCAATTTATGAGTGCCACGCTGTAAAAATTATTATGGTTAATTTAATTCGAATCTAATCTCAGATGTCCTGACCTCGTGTATTTTCTTTCTGCTAATGTCATGACAGCCTCAAGCCGAATTTCGTCTATCTTCAGGCAGCCAGTAAGCCACGTGAAGCAAGATCGCCAGTCGAGAAACTGTCATGGTAAATTAGCAGGAATTAGCAATGTTAACATCTGCAAAAATCTCGGTAATCATTCATAACTATATGATATTAAAGTAAGTATTTAGAATTTCACTGCTGTCGAGCAGCTATTGAGGTCAGGACATCTGAATCTAGAGGATCTCAACCCAACTCGGTTCGAATTCAGATAGATCAATCACTTGCTTCATTGATATTTTTTTGGGTTCACGAGAAATTTTAAACCGTGTTGCGCCGGCAGGTATTAGATCTTTGATCGTAAACTGCGATCCATGGGGCTGCCAAGTGAAGGCATGCCGGGCTCCCTCATATCCTTCGAGATTTTTATTGCTATTGATTAGCCAGCTAAAATCATTTGGTGGGTAAGGTATGATCTGACGTTCATACAGCAAGAATTCCCTTGTAGTCATGTTCCTTACAAGAACAAGCATTCGCATGTTTTTATGTTTCCAATTTGCTGTACCTATTCGTGCATTGTATATCTCTAATACAGACTTTCCTGTCGCTTGAATGTTATGAAAAGGGTCATTTATCTTAGAAGAATAAACTGGACTATTTCGGCCACTAATTAGACGAACCTGCCGACACTCAAATGGTAGCTTACTCTTGACTGTCTAGACCGACCAACCGCACCCATTCCAAGAGGCATCAGCTATCCCGAGTGGCTTATCATGAGACTTATCGTTAATCGACTCGGCGAATATTCTGCTAAACTGGTCTCCTGTCATATCCTCAAAACCAATAGCCTTGAGATGAACTATCCCTTTGGAAATCGACTCAATTATTGATTGCGTAAACTGGTTCAATGGGTATGGCTCGTGTATTGGGACTCCGTCTCTGGTTTTTACAGTAGGCATCAAGAACCTCCTTAATTACTGCCCGTACCATAGGTACGGGAACTGCATTACCAGTCTGTTTTCTAATGGCACCATCACTTCCGATAACTTCGAAAGATTCTGGAAATCCTTGCAATCTCAGTTGCTCCCTGGGTGTTAGCCGACGCTCTCCATTCACTAGGAGATAGTTATAACTGGCACCAGCACGCAATGCGCATGAATAGGAATGACTTGATATATTTCCTCCTTTATTTTCATGCCAGATAGAAGGGGTTTGCTTGGGTGTATGGTTCTCTTTTCGCTTCTGGCGAATTCTGTCGCTTACATTATGTCGCTTATCAGGTTTAGTTTCCAGGATATCAGTGAGCGGAATCATCGGTACTTTGGTTGTAGGCCATTCAAACTTATCAATTCCATCTTGCATTCCTACAATGATAATTCGTTCGCGTTTCTGAGGAAGACCGAAATACAGTGCGTTGAGGATTTTCCATGTAGAATCGTATCCCAACTCATTTAGACCCACTAGTACTTGGGCTAGTGTTTTTCCTTGTGCAATGCTGGCGAATTGACGGACATTTTCCAGAATGACTGCTTTTGGCCTCTTCTCTTCAAGAATTCTCAGGATTTCCAGGAAAAGTACTCCTCTCACATCTTTGGTTCCACGCATATCGCCAATGATGCTAAAAGGTTGGCATGGAAAGCCAGCGAAGAGAATATCATGATCAGGGACGTTATGTTCTTTGATCAGGGTTAAGTCCCCCAGAGGTTTTATACCGCAGTTATGCTCATACTGGGCACTTGTTGCTTCATCAATTTCGGAAGCAAAAACACAACGGAGCCCAAGCTGGCTAGCAGCGTAATGAAAACCCCCTATACCACAGAAAAGGTCAGCGAATGTCTCTATTCCAGATGACGATATTTGCTCTGGAATAATACTATTTGTATGAATCCTGTTCATAAATAAAGTTGGAACAAGTCTGATCCGAAATACTCATCAACAAATTTTAGTACCGCTCCATTTTTGAAGTATCTGAGCTAATATAGTTTCTTGAGAGTACATGTGGTTATTCCCACATGTAGCCTTGTTTCCCATTTTACGCCAAAACAACTCGAAATCTAACGCCATCTTATCGAAGACTCAGTCGAGTCTAATATTTTGCGACGAGGCAGAAACGAGTTTGTGATATTGAATATATATCCAGTATATAATTTGACTTCAGGCAAGTCAAGCTAGTTTTCAGTAAAAATTCGGTTATTTTAAAAGTAAGGACTAAATTTATCTTATTTATTCTATCTTACTGAAAAAATAAGTAATTATTACTTCTGCAACCTTAATATTAGTAACGAGAGGAGAAAAGTGTATGAGAAATAGTTAAAAAATGAGGTCTGAATAATATCCGGCATGCTCGAAAAGCCTTATCAAGCCTTACGATTAATCCTATCTGATTGGGAAAACCGATTTGTAACCAGAGCAAAACCTTCAATCAATTGCCACTTTTATTTTTTTACTGTGGGGTTTAGTGAAGCCGAAAGTTCAATTTATAGAATGTCGGAGACATGAAATCCCATATTGGAGGAATAATCCCGTGTGATATCGTTCTGTTTATGGAGATATGTTTTTGTTTCTGTTACCGGGGTAACCAAAGAGGAAATAATCTGGAGTGGGCGACACTATTTCCTTGATAAGGATTTTAGTAATATTGTTGGTAGCCCTCTGTGGAATGAGTTGTAACATCGATCAGAAAATGCATTAGTTCAGTGGAGCCCTATCGACTAACACAATGCACCAATGGTTAAAGGCATATCTATCGGCTTGCAGATCTTAGACTATCTCATTCTAACGACTTAAATCTTTATTCAAGCATTCAGGAATAACTGTGACCAGTACCAATACCTATTCATCAGACCAGCTCAAAAGAGGAAGATTTTGAACTCTGATCAGTCCTCACTGTTGTGGTTAATTCGATCGGTAATTTCGGAGAGCCTAGTCAGAGACTGTAAGGTAAATGGAAGCATGATTGCGGACTCCACATAAGTCCAGCTGTAACTAACAATAGAGTAAATATTGCCCGTTGTGGCATCTGACAATGAGGTGCTAAACCATAGATTATGGACAATAAATGCGATAATCAGAATGAAGATGGAACCATAGAGTATGGCCTCAGTATCGGAGAGTTTTACCTCCCAGTTGCGAATGTTCTGCAAGTGACTTAACATTGACATCGCCTTTCCAGTCTCAAGGATGTGTACCTGTTTTTCCATCTGGCTGTTAAGGCCAGAATTTAACTGGTAAAAGCGTGTATGAACGAGGCTATAAAAAATAATCATGATTACAGATACAGCCGCAGCTGACAATGCGAGCTGGAGATGAAAGAAAGCCAGAACTGAGAAGGCTACGAGAATTTGTATGAGAGCAGTCAGAATCTCTGGTACTTTCGCTTCCAGGAAATCAACTAGTTCGCGTGCCATGTTCAACCGAGCATTATGTGCTGACACCGGCAGGTCTTGATGTCGGCGATGCAGTTCCTGTCCGAGCTGAACTCTAACCGTCCCATAAGCCCTTGTGTCATATAGACGTCTGCCCATGGCTATAATCACCAGTATGCACATCAAGCTTGCCAGCCTCACCAGATGATCGTACCCGCCTGCCAGTAAATCATCGATAGCTAGCCCTATTAGCAGAGGTATCAGGGCCAGAAAAAGGTTCTCAAAGCCGACTAGTGCCCAGGTCACTAAAATCTTGCCCCTAAAAATCAGCAGTAAGTGTTTGAGGCTGAGTTGTTTGTTTTGTAGCATAGGAATACCTCTGCATGACAAGTAGATTTAATCAATGGTGGACTATGGCAGATCATATTTAAAGGCATCTATGACTTAAACTAATCCGCATTCTAGTTTATCCTTTACTCATCACCGTAGCTCTATTCGAGGTTTAGCCATGACTAAACGTAGAACCCTAATCCAGTCGCTGGCACTGGCTCCCCTTTTAAGCCGGTGCGTCCTACCTTCTACATCCGTTTCGGGCAGTCTGGCCAATTACACTTTATCTGGCATTCCACTGCGCCGTGTTAAGGTTAGTGAAGAGCGGGTCATTCGTACTATTACAGGCTTAAGACCTTTTCGTCGCAGCGGATTCAATGTGAGCGCACAACAGCGTAATAACAAACTGATTGTGCATAATTATGGACATGGCGGTGGTGGTATTACACTTAGCTGGGGTTCATCACACTTGGCCATGGAGCTGGCCGTCCAGACTTCCCATATGGAATGTGCAGTTCTGGGGTGCGGTGCACTTGGTCTGACTACTGCCCGGCTTATGCAGAATCAGGGCTGGAAAGTTACAATCTATTCCAAGGATTTGCCACCCCACACTACCTCCAACGTTGCAGGTGGACAATGGTCCGCAACTTCGGTTTTTGATAAGGAGATGACTTCACCTGCGTTCATGGAGCAGTTCGAGAAGGCACAAAGACATTCCTATCGCTACTTCCAGAACCTGGTAGGCCCAAGGTACGGTGTTCGCTGGATTACCAACTACCAGATGCTTAACGGTCTTGGAATGCTCAATGGTGAGTTATTGCCTGAACAGTATCCCTATTTTTACCCCCAGCGGAGGTTGCTAGGACCTGGGGAACACCCGTTTCCCATTGAATACACCTACCATTACGATACGATGCTTGTGGAACCTGCAGTGTTTCTATCGGCCCTGATCCAAGATTTTTTTGCGGCGGGTGGCAGCATAAACAAACGAGAGTTCCGTCATCAGGATGAGTTAATGAATCTAACGGAGCCAGTAATCATCAACTGCACAGGTCTTGGTGCGAAAGAATTGTTTGACGATCCAGATATGTTGCCCATTAAGGGGCAATTGAGTTTTTTGCTGCCACAACCTGAAGTGAATTACATCATCATCGGTAATAGTGGGCTATATATGTTCCCGCGTAGTGACGGAGTGTTGCTTGGGGGAACCTATGATCGTAATGTTTTCGATCCTGCTCCTGATAGGGATGACATGCGTAGGATTGTAAACGGACACAGAGAGTTCTTCACCGCAATGCAGGATCCTTGGGCATAATCTTTTCGCTTTTCTGATTTTAGGTTTACACTGAAAAATCGGCTTCACATATTTTCCTATGAAAAATTGAGTAAGTGTTAGTGATGAGCCGATTTGAATCTAGGTACTGCCTCTTTATGCAGTTTCCACGATTAGTATTAGGGTTCGCAACTGGTTATGAATTCAAGCCATGTGAGTTATATCTCATACTAATCATTTTCATCCGATCAACTTTTCAAAAAGTATGAATTACTGATCCAGAAGTTAGGGATATATTTCAGGGCAGCAGTATAGTATGCCAAAATTATATTTCATTAATCTCATAGGATTATATCCTTTTGCTCCCAGAGGTTATAGAAATGGCATGACCTGTTTCTTTTAGAATGCGGAATGGAAGCCAGAAATATAGTGCAGGGTTTCCACTTCGACCATACCCTTACAGGTCTGTTAATAATACGCATCTTACTGTCACGCAACAATTGAATGAGGCTATAGGATATTGTAAAGGTGGTATTTCTCGAAGATCGATTAACAATCGGTGTCAATGCCTCTTATGGTACACTACAGTAGGATTAAGTATTGCATGCATATTTTACTCCATCGTGAACACTCATTTCACTCTATCATGGCCGCCATTTTCATTCTAACGTGACCGTTTTTAGTGCTAGCGGTTTCGCTCTCTTCCCGTTGCGGTCAAAAACCACACCAATAAGAGTCATCGGTTCCTGACGCTGCCGGTATTTATCCACATACCCGCGATCCCGGATCTGCCTGATGGCCGTCACAGCAGCGGTCTCTCCTATCTTTTCCATCGCTTCCGATGGTATCTCAGCAGGTATCTCTACCATCTTGAACTCGAACACAAAGACCTGGTTATCATGCAGCAACACCATGTCTGAACGACCTGGGCTTGTGGATTCCTCCAGACGGATATCCACATCAGGAGCATCCAGTGCCACATACAACATGGCCGCATACCAGGCTTCATAGCGGGCCGGACTGTGCTCGCCCTGCCATTGGTAAGGAAGCCCCGCAAGAAATGAACGCAGATTAGCGGTAAATCCTTCAAAGTCATTAGCCAGTAGCAGGCCGATCAGGTTGTCACCAAAGCGGCGGATTTTGTTATCTCCCTTGGTGAGATGGCCTAACAGCCCTTTCCTGAAATTTTTCTGTACCTCATGGTTGGGAAAGTCGAGGGTGTACTCGGTTCCATCTGCTGTCGCCTCTTCCTTGATGATGGTTAGATATCCGGTCTGGAACATTAGTGATTCAAACCCAATATGCTTGACATCAAAGGCGGTAATAAACTCCTTGTCGACAACAAGGTTGGTTAACTGCACCGGGCTGAAGCACCTCTGCATCATCACTTTGTAGAGGAAGGAAGGGACACCGGATTCGAACCAGTAGGCTTCGAACTTTCGGTTATCGAACAGATTGAGAATATCCCAGGGGTTATAGACTTTTTCTTCTCCCAGCCAATTATAGCCGTTGTACCAGTGTCGGATTTCGTTGCGGTCAAGACCTTCCAACTCCGGTGCAAACACTGACTCAAGATCTTGGTTGGTGTATCCGCAGATCGTGGCATATCTGGCACGGAGGCTGATATCGGTGAGGTTATTGAGATACGAGAACAGACTGACCTTGGAAAGCATGCTCACCCCGGTAACGAAGACGAAGCGCACATGCTCGGCACTGCCCTTGATGATGCCATAAATCCCACCCAGGTGGTCCCGATTGGCAATGGCCATTGCCTCGTTGTCGATAACATCCAG
>JAPORB010000199.1 GCA_026710425.1 Gammaproteobacteria bacterium | reverse complement strand
AGAGGACTTTGGGTCAATACCAGAGATTCTCAGCTATGGCGTTTCGGCCATGAAGCCGGAAGGCAAGGTATCTAGCAATGGTTTCAACGTGGTATTTTGTGGATTTATTGCCAATAAATTTAAGCACTTACAAAATGTCTGTGAGCTAGAGGGGTAGTAATCCTCTTAATATTAGTTATTTTTCTGCTATATCAGGCCTGTATTAGCTCCCATCCATTGGGCACTCGTCTATAGTCTTTTGATCCAGAAGGTCAATTACGGTTGAACCTTCAGTTCCCGGTAATTAATCAAACTCAGGCGAGCAGTCATTATCAGCCAAAGTTCAATTGACTGGAGCGTTGAAGTGCTCCATAGTGCAGGTGAGTTTCGTTTCAAAAAAAGTGAAACGATAGCTTGGAATAAACAAAAACATTATATATATTATATAGATATACGTTTCAATATATAGAGAAAATCGTTTCATGCCTCTCCGCATTCAAGCAGTTCTGGATTTTATTGCGGACAACCCCGGAGCCTCAAGAGGCCTAATTCGGAGCAGGGTAGCACCAGAGGTGAGTGAAACGACAGTTTGGCACGCTCTTAAGCAACTGATTGATGAGGGTCGGATCGAAGCTTCAGGGCAGACAAGGTCCACCGGCTATAGCCGTCCACCGGCTATAGCCTCACTGGTGCGGACGCTGTGCGTTCATATCTACGGACACCACACAATCAGCGTCAGGTCGTGCTCCACAGAAGGGAATTTATTGATCGATACATCCCCAACAAGAGCTTTTATCTTGATGAGGCAGACAGGCGAAACTTACGTATAGCAGGAAGCCCCTTGCCAGCACCCAAGCAAGGTACATATGTGCGTCGCATTCAGGAACAGCTCCTCGTCGATTTGTCCTGGGCATCATCACGCATGGAAGGCAATACTTACAGTCTTCTTGAAACCGAACGTTTGATCCATTTCGGTCGGGAAGCCGCGGGGAAAGATCGAAAAGAAGTCATCATGATCCTCAATCACAAAGAGGCAATCAATTACCTTATCGATAATTTGGACGGAATTTCGATTTGCAGAACAGATACTTTCAATATCCATGCATTGCTGGCAGACGGCCTTCTCGCCGACCCCAATATGGCAGGCAGGTTGCGCCGCATGCCCATTGGAATCTCATATTCGAGCTATCAGCCCATCGACGATCAGTATGCGGTTAATGAGGAATTTGACGTTATTTTGGAGAAGGCTGCAGCTATTGTCGATCCATTCGAGCAATCTTTTTTTGTACTCGTTCACATTCCCTACCTTCAAGCTTTTGAAGATATAAACAAACGCACTTCGCGGATACTTTCAAATATACCACTCCTAAAAGCCGATTTGGCACCGATGTCTTTTCTTAATATGGATGACATAAAATATATTGACGGTTTGATCGGTGTATATGAACTCAACAATATAGCACTCTTACGGTAAGCCTTTATTGACTGCTATCTCGCCTCGTCCGAAAACTACAGGATACTTCGCGCTGAACTGGAATCGCCTGATAAGACTGCATTGGTTTATCGTAACTTCGTTCGTGAGTCTGTCAGACGATGTGTTCTTGAATGGCAGGATTTTGAACCGGATAACATCAGAGTTATGGCGCAGGATGCCGATATTCCAGAAGTCGATCAGGAACAGGTGATTGCCTATATAGGCAGGGAGTTCCGGGGACTTCATGAAGGAAATGTAATCCGCTATAAGTTACGACCAGCGAATCTCGATCTGATCAAAGAAAAATGAAATGTTGGTAAGGTATGCACTGGTTTTTGGTATGCCCTTAATAAGCTGATCCCGGTTGATGATCGCCGACTATCCCTATTCTGAAAATATCTTAAATATGCTGTTTTCACTGACTAAGGGTATTCTTCTCATTGATATTCGCAGGATAGATGAAAGTGATAGAAATATGCAGGTTTTCGCAAGGGGACCAGTATTTCGACTGGTGGCCAAGTATTCGGAATTTAAGTGAGTCGCAGAGTGCCAAGCCACGGTAATTGTCTGCGCAATTGAGTGCTTGATGCTGGATTCGAAAGAATGCTTTAACTGACTCTGTGGTACCATTTTCTCTATAGAAATCTGGATTCTATGGTAATTTACCGAAGTGAATGTAGTATTGAGATGCTCGGTCATTCTGATGTTAATTTGGTGATTGAGCGCATTTTGTTACAAAAACCTACATAGCATAGCGATGCTATGGCATTGTTTTGCAGTTGAATTTTTTGCTGAGTAACTGACTCAGAACCAAACGGAATCCAACACTATGCTAAAGATTAAGAAAAGCGTCCATACCTTGGTTGAAGAGGCAACAGCAGAGGTGACAACCCTTACGCCAGCGGAAGTGGATGTCCGTAGAGACGAGGAGGGGGTTCTGCTGGTTGATCTTAGGGATATTCGGGAGCTGCAGCGCGACGGGACCATCCCGGGTGCGCTGCATGTACCCCGAGGCATGCTCGAATTTTGGATAGATCCTGAAAGCAGCTACTACCGTAAAGAATTTGATACGGTGGAATCAGTCATTCTTTACTGCAATAAAGGTGCACGATCTGCATTGGCTGTCCGTTCTTTGCAATCAATGGGCATAGAGTCTGCTGCACATATGGCTGGTGGATTTGAGCGTTGGCTATCTGAAATTGGTCGGGTTGAGACCCTGCCAAAGCGGCACAAGTAATTTAGATTGAAGGCTGCTTCAATATTCATAACACCCTGCGATCCAGAATTTCATGGCTGTTTCCTGCGGGTAAAGCTCAATTTAGCTTAATACCAGACAAATATCCTGCAAAAATTTTGGACCGGACTCAAAAAGTCCTTGCCCTACATATTGATTCTGACCAGAGCATACCGACAATCCATTTGGATGCACAGGTAACCCAAGCGTAGATGATCTGCAGCAAAAGCATATAAGCTGAGGGAGTCTGAACTACACGGCGAGTTCATGGCTAAAACTATTGAAGGAGTGCTTGGTTACAGAGGTCCCTTGAGTGGCGACGAATATATGATGGCAAAGAAATTGGCTATCGAAAAGGCTATAATGACATTGTGCTGGGCATCTTAGCAGAAAGTGTAGATGATGTGCTGGACACTTTTGAGCCAAAAGTGCCGGGTGTTGCTGAGCAGCATCTACAATTTCAGGAATGCTTTACCTGTCTTATATTGGATCTCTGTCCTCAAGCTCATGACAGAGAGCTGAATCGTAAGCATAAGAAGTGCTGGTTGTTGCCAGATTTTGCTGCTTTCCAGGGAGAAGCACAAAAGTAATAAAGCGGAGAGCCCTCTTTCAGAAAGTAAGGGCTGGAAAGAGTGGTTTATGCGAGGCAGGTTAAAAATTTAACTTTTGCATAAATTCAATAGGCAGAGACTAAAATTAGTAAGATTATTAATTAATCTTTTTGGGTCTTCTGAAGAATTTGTGGCTAATATTGTATATTAATAGGGCTAATACC
>JAPORB010000136.1 GCA_026710425.1 Gammaproteobacteria bacterium | reverse complement strand
AGCTGTCATAACGTTAGCAGAAAGAAAATACACGAGGTCAGGACATCTGAATTTACTCCCGACAAGAGCAACGAGGCATAACTACATTAAAATGCAATGTTGGAAAAATAAAATGTTCATCTGAATTGTTCGTTGACTCCCCCTGCCAATGCTGTAGAGTCTTGGAGAAAAAGGTGAGCCTCCGTAAATTCAATTATCAAAATCCGGAGTGGAGATACTATGAAAAGAAGACAGTTTCTAAAATCAACCGCTGTGACCGGGGTCGGCTGTGGCTTTTTGCCACTGCAATCAATGTGGGCGCAATCAGGAAGCGGAAAAACCCTGTACGACAAAATCTGGGAGGCCCATGAAGTGGCCTACCTAGGAGGAACGACTTCAGTCTTGCATGTGGACCGCATGATGATTCCGGATTACGGGCCCCGAGTTATCAAGGCACTTCTTGAGGAAGGGCAAACTATTAAGAACCCAGAACTGGTTTGGTGCGTCCCGGATCACCAGGTATCAACCTCCCCTGAGCGTTACGCAAACCCATCACTCAACCTAGGGAATGTCGCCGAAGAGTTCACCGAGATGAAGGATGTACTTACTGAGATGGGCATCCGCAGTTTCGGAGTTGATGACCCCGAACAGGGCATCCAGCATGTCGTGGGACCGGAAACCGGGTTGACGCAACCGGGAATGCTCATGGTTGCAGGAGACAGTCACACCTGCACACATGGTGCTCTGGGCTGTGTTAGCTGGGGCGGAGAAACCCCGGATAACGTGCTCCTTACCGGTACCGTGATGCGCGAGCGAGCCCGTAATCTTCGCGTCAACATGGTGGGCTCCCTGGGAGAATTGGTGCAACCTAAGGACTTGATCCTCTATACCATCGGCGCACTTGGAGCCGATTCAGGAAACCGCTGTGCAGTTGAGTATGCCGGCCCCATTGTGCGTTCACTTAGCGTGGAAGGCCGCATGTCGCTGTGTAATCTGGCCATTGAAATGGGAGCGGCAACCGGCATGGTGGCACCAGACGATACTACAATAGAATATGTCGCGAACACACGCTTCCGACCCAGCGATGAGCACTGGGATCAGGCGGTGGCCTACTGGCAGACGTTGCCATCAGATGACTCGGCGTCCTGGTATCGGGATGAAACACTTGATATGTCCAGTCTGGAACCGCAGGTTACTTGGGGGACTAGTCCAGAACAGGTCATCGGCATCAGCGACCGCATTCCAGCTCCGGATGATGCCCCTTTCGAAAAGCGCGAGGCTTGGGCCAGGGCTTTGGAATATACCAAGCTGGTTCCCGGTAATACCATTGCCGATACCCCTGTTGATGAAGTGTTTATTGGCTCCTGCGTGGAGAGCCGCATTAGCGACTTGCGAGTAGCAGCCGAGGTCGTTAGAGGTCGTAAGGTGGCTCCCAATGTGCTGGCATGGGTAGTGCCGGGATCTATGCCGGTTAAGCGACAGGCGGAAGCTGAAGGACTTGATAAGATTTTCAATGATGCCGGTTTCGACTGGCGTGAGCCGGGTTGCTCCAAGTGCTATGGATCCAACGGCGACCTGGTGGCCCAAGGCAAACGTTGCGTCTCCAATTCCAACCGCAACTACGTAGGCCGTCAGGGTATTGATGCCATTACTCACCTAGTTAGCACTCCTATGGCCGCAGCGGCGGCCATTGCCGGTCGTATTGTTGATGTGAGGAAACTGATGTCAGGGGAGATTGCGTGATGCCTGCCGATGCTGCTGCGGATCAAGCCCAGCCCCGAAGGTCAGTTTATGGCAATGACGGTGTGCAGTTCATCAGCGAACAGGGCATTGCCGCTCCTCTGATGATGGATAATGTGGACACCGATGTCATTGCCCCCATTGGCAAGCCACCATACCCAGGAGTCACCCCAGAAACTCGTGCCTTCGAGCCCATCCGGTTTTTTTCTGATGGCACAGAGAAGCCTGATTTCATTCTCAATCAAGAGGGGTTCAGGCGCGCATCAATAATTATTGCCGGTAAGAATTTCGGCACCGGCAGTTCGCGCCCAGTGGCGGTCAGTCGTCCCCTGGATGGTGGCATTCGGGTAGTTATTGCGGAAAGTTTCGGTCCACTATTCTATGATAATAGCATAAGACAGGGATTGCTGGCGGTACCCCTGCCTGAAGTGCAGATCGAGTCTCTTGCCGCTTGGGCCTTTGCAAATACAGGTCAGGAGATCAAGGTTGATCTGGAATCTCAGACCATTGAGGTGCCAGGAATGGAAACCATCCCGTTTCAGGTAGAGCCCAGGGTGCGTGAGAAATTGCTCAATGGCTATACGGTGAACGAGGAGTTGAGTCGGCTGGCATCTGAAATAGATGCCTTCGAATCAGAATACCAGACTACTAGACCTTGGGTATATGAAACGAGTGACTGATATCAGCACTTTGCCTGAAGTACGTCAACTATTGCCTACACAAGGCCGCTAATTAGACAGTAAGATTCCGTGCACACATCTGAGCTAATTACGGCGGTTTCTTCCCAGTCCAGCCAACCTCCAATGAAACAGCACACTGGCACTGTGCTGTTGATAAGACAATCTTATTTGTTGGAAGCGGCAAATCTTAGGTATAGGCAAAGCCTGCAGATTCAAGAAATTCTGGCCCGCCCTTGGGCCTGGTCCTGTTCTCCACCTCATCATACTGACCGATCTGCATATCCCTCCATTCTCCTGTCAGAGATAAATCTGGGCACTGACAATCAACAGCCTTTTCACTTTGACTCCTTGCTTGATCTGGCCATTCGGGTTGTCATTGCTCCAATGTTCGGGCCCAGTGTGCTGTCAGATGCCGTACGCCATGGAATACTCCTGGTGCCAATACCCGTCGACTTGGTGCATGTTATGCAGGAGGGTGTCGCCCAGGCAATTGAGCAGCCACTTGAAATTGATCTGGAAGCTCTTCAGGTTCGGGTACCCGGGTTGGAACCTATCAGTTTTGACACCGATCCACGGTTGCGTAGCAGATTACTCAGCGGCATGGATGATCTGGATGAGTTGCGCCTGTACCGGACCAATGCACGGCTTGAAAGAGAGCGGGACAGAGCAAAAAGACCGTGGCTGTACTCAGCGACTAATATCGACAAGTCGGTTTAGAATATCAACATCTCATTATTTCGGATAAGGCCTATGTATAGTGGGTTGGATATTTTCTTAAATGAAATATCTTGATCGTTTTCCGGAAAGGAATGCCATAAACCAAAATTATCACAATGGAAAATTGTTGGCTCAAGCTCAGCTCTTGAATCTGCCCTGATTTGAATCCTGGCTATCAGCCATAGCTGGTTTGCCTCATCAATAATGATTATCTAGGGCAAGCCCATATGAAAACAACTGATATGTCTGATGTAAATATCGGCAAGCATGAGTCGCAGTACCAAACCTCCAAGTTCGAATTTCCCGATACTAATAGTAATGATATCAGGGGTCTTCACGTTTTACGGTGGGTAATATACCATAGTCTCAGCTGAATAAAGTCG
>JAPORB010000154.1 GCA_026710425.1 Gammaproteobacteria bacterium | reverse complement strand
CAGCCCTTAGACAACCCGAAGCCAGGAATAATCGCGATCATGTGGACATCATTATTGCATTGGGTATGGCCAAGGAGGGCTTTGACTGGATCTGGTGCGAACATGCTCTCACCGTCGGGTATCGAGCTAGCCTTACTGAGATAGTTCAGATAATCGGACGTGCCACCAGAGATGCCGAAGGCAAATCCAAGGCACGTTTCACTAATCTGATTGCTGAGCCTGATGCCTCCGAGGAGACTGTTGTCGATGCAGTAAACGATACTTTGAAGGCTATAGCAGCCAGCCTGCTAATGGAGCAGGTTCTGATACCCCGTTTCAGTTTTACCCCAAAAAATCCAGATAATGATCCTGTTGATGGACTCGATTATGGTGGTGATGGTTATGACCCTGATAAATCAAATATTGGTTTTGATAAGACTACCGGGCAGTTACAAATTGAGATAAAAGGGTTGGTAGAACCCAAAAGTGAAGAGGCTAAACGAGTGTGCCTTGAAGATCTGAACGAAGTCATTACATCCTTCGTTCAGGACAAGACTACACTGGAACGGGGCATGTTTGATGAGGAGCTGGTTCCAGAAGAACTCACACAGATCCGCCTCGGTAAAATCATCAAGGATAAGTATCCTGGGCTTGATGAGGAGGATCAGGAAGCCGTTCGTCAGCATGCCATTGCTGCACTCACCTTGACTCAACAGACTAGAGATATAACCACTCAGACGACAACAAATAGTGCTTTTGTAGAAGGTGTCAGAAAATATGCGATGGATGTGCGGGAGTTAGAGATTGATCTTATTGACCGTATCAATCCGTTCGGTAAAGCCTATGCCATTCTAGCTAAGTCTATGAATGAAAACAGTCTGAAACAGGTCAAGGCGGTGATCAATGCAAGAAAAACAGCTTTGACAGAAGAGGAGGCTCGTGAATTGGCTATTCGTGCTGTGCAGTTTAAAAAGGAGCGCGGTCGGCTACCAGAGGTCAGCTCCAATGACCCTTGGGAAAGACGCATGGCAGAGGGAATTGCCTTTCTGCAGAGGAAAGTGTCGGAGGGATCAGATGACTGAACTTTCTGCGCAGAATCAGTCAAATGAGGAGCTGCTGCAAACACTTGGTGTTGAGATTAGAACCAAGAAAAATGTCGATCTTACACCCGAACAAGAACGAGTTATCGCCGGATTTGAGGAAATACAGAGGTTTGTGAATGAATATGGTCGCTTGCCTTGCCACGGGGAAGACAGGGAGATCTTCGAGAGATTATATGCAGTAAGGCTGGAGTGCCTTATCGCCAAAGCAGAGCACTGCGATTTGCTTCGATACAATGACCATCAAGATCTACTGTCTTCCAAAAACCAGGTTACTGAACCTGTTGAAAGGTACAACTCTAATGCGGAGATTCTCGCTGAGTTAGGGGTTGAAGCAACCTTGGCAAGCGACATTACCCATCTCAAGCATGTGAAACCCCGATCAGAGGTCCGGACAGTTGAAGAAATTGCCCGCCGAAAGCCTTGTCATGATTTCGAGACATTTCAATCAATTTTCAAACAGCTGAAGATTGAACTTGAACAAGGTGTACGTAAAACGCAACGTTTTGGCAAGGATGCTAGTATAAATGTAGGGAATTATTTCATTATCGATGGACTAACGGCTTATGTTGCAGAGGTAGGTGAAACTATCAAGGCACCAAATGGCGATAATGATGCCAGGACGAGGGTAATTTTTTCCAATGGAACAGAAAGTAATCTGCTGATGCGTTCCTTACAGCGTGCCCTCTATAAAGATGAGACTGGCAGAAGAATCGGTGAGAAGGGATATGGGCCATTATTTGATGACAGGGTTGAAGAAAATGATCTGGCAAGTGGAACCATCTATGTTCTGAGAAGTCTATCGAATCATCCGACAATATCTCAAAATCGTGATGTAATTCACAAGATTGGTGTTACAAGTAGCTCAGTCGAAAAACGATTGGGCAATGCAGAAAATGAACCTACCTACCTGATGGCGGCTGTAGAGGTGGTAGCTACTTATGAACTGTATAATATTAATAGGATCAGACTCGAAAACTTGCTACATCGCTTTTTTAAGTCAGCTAAGCTGGATATTGAGATTATGGATCGTTTTGGCAAGCCAGTGATACCCCAAGAATGGTTTCTGGTACCGATATTTGTAATTGATGAGGTGGTAGATAAAATAAAGGACTGCACCATCGCAGACTATGTTTATGATGCAGAAAATGCAATTCTTTTGAAGAAATAGACTCTAGATAAGTTACAATAATCCAGACCATACTGTCTTGTTCGGGAGTGGATAATGGAACTCGGCGATCATGGTTACATTGAGATTGAGAGCATAACACCTAAGAGCAGCATGCATTCTTAGAACATATTCCGGAGGGAGCTTAATTTTTGATATGGACATTGTATATATAAAGGAATTGGAAGTGAGCACCATAATTGGCATCTATGATTGGGAGCGCAAGGAGCAGCAGACGGTAAGTCTTGATTTGGAGATGGGAGCTAACATTCGTATGGCTGCTGCTGCGGATAACATTGAGAAAACGCTTAACTACAAGGCCGTGGCCAAACGTCTGATTGAGTTCATTGAAAGCTCCGAGTTTTTCCTAGTGGAAACTCTGGCTGAGAAGACAGCGAATATTGTGCTAAGTGAATTCGATGTGCCATGGCTGAGACTTCGTTTAGGTAAGCCCGGTGCGGTAACCGGCTCCAGAGATGTAGGCGTAATAATTGAACGTGGTAGTAAAATCTGAGTCTCACCAAACTTAGTGAAGGCTAGGCAACTTGATATCGTACAAGTTGTAGTTTTGATGTCAAATTGGTGCTATCAATCTTTTTTCTGCTGATTTTGTGAGCTTCGGACTACCCCATGGCAAGGAACCATGAGTTTTACCCAGTCTAGACCTCTTGTAACAGGAATAAAAGGCAGTGCCACTTATTACCCTAAGCATCGGCAGTAACCGAAACCCCTATAGCAATGTTCGCAGAGCGGTTGGGCTGTTGCGAGAGCAGTTTATCAATCTGCACTGCTCCACTGTCTACGAAAGCAGTGCAGTCGGTTTTAAGGGTGATAACTTCCTGAATCTAGTAGCTTACACCAATGTAGATGCACCGCTGGTTGAAATCAATTGCTTTCTGAAGGAGCTGGAAAATCATCTTGAACGTGATCGCTCCCAACCACGATTTTCTGCCAGACCTATGGATATCGATATTCTGACCTGGGGCATGGTTACCGGTAAGGTTGATGGGGTTGTATTGCCTCGTGCTGAAATCCTCAAACATGCCTTTGTGCTTAAACCATTGGCTGACTTGCTGCCACAGGAGTGTCATCCGGAAAGCAAAAAATCTTATACTCAGTTGTGGCAGGAGTTAGGGGTGAGATTTGAGGCCGAAGGTCAAAAATTGTGGCCAATTGAATTTAATTGGCAATTTAGTATAAACCAGTAAGTTCAGATGTCCTGACCTCTGTGTAGTATGAAAGTACTCAAAATTCTTGTAAGTTGA
>JAPORB010000159.1 GCA_026710425.1 Gammaproteobacteria bacterium | reverse complement strand
CCTCAAGAGCACCAAATCCCGATAGTCCCGGCGGCTGCATAAAGTGATGCTGCATCAGTGCATTGCTGCTCCATGGCCCACCATTCAGCCGCAGGTATTGGTTGCCAAAGGCTGAGAATACCGAGCCGGTTCCCCAGGGATCATCCCAGGCTGTGGTTATAAACTGCTCCGGCGAGCTCCAGAATGGCGCACCCAGCGCATCCACAGAAGCAACCTCTATGCCTTTCCCCGACAGTTTCTTGCCCAGATTGCCAAAGGCGGTGGGAACCATGATCGCCGTGGCCGCCGACTGACTCAGCAGGTTCTGGGTCCCGGTTCTGACTTCACCCACAGGCCGCAGGGCCGCCTCAAGATCCAGCAGCCCGGCACCGTAGATTTCCAGTTGTGCATAGCGACCCGTATTGTTGGCGGTATTGACCAGTCGTTTGACAATCTCGGTATTGCCCAGCTGACCCCGGAAACGCTCCATCAGCAGGGCGATGGCTCCGGTAACGACGGGAGCAGCAAAGGAAGTCCCTTGCAGTTCATGGGCGATATATCCCGGCCCTCCGGAACCCGCCGTATTCACCATGCCCGGTGCCGCCAGACAGAAGTGTCGCCCCCAGCGGTTCGCATCCCAGTTGCCCGGCAATGGGCCACAGAAGTTGGTGTAGTCGGCATGACTGCCAGTGTGGTCCAAGGCCATCACCGCCAGTTGATGACCCCGGACATGGGTCTCATGATAAGGCAGCTGGGAACCCAGTCCGCCGAACTCCTCGGTGCTGTTGCCAGTGGCATAGACCACCACCGTGCGTTCATCGGGATGACGACCGGTCTGCATGAAAGCCCGCCAAGTCTCGGGCAGGATACTGCGGAACTGTTCCCCCCACCACTGGGTAGGATCATTCAGTACCGCATTGATGGAGATCGGGTCGAATACGCCGATACCGAAGCTGCGGTTGATGACATCAAAATGCTCATAATCCGCCTTGATCTCCTCGGCCAGCTCCGCATCAATGAATCGACGATCCTGCGCCGGAAGGTTGGCGATAAAGCGCAGCAATGAAGTCTCGGCACTGCGCTGGTCAAACTGTCCATCGGCACTGAAATCCTTGGCGATGGGGATAATGGTGGCACCGGGAGCCACCCCAAAATCACGTCCCGCCGCCACGGAGGCCACATAGGTGCCATGACTGTCTGTGCTGCCATAGGGAATCTTCACCCAGCGGCGGAAGTCGCCTTCCAGCAGGGTGTCATCATGCAGAAACCAGTTTTGACCTTCCTGTGGCCAGCCGAAGCTGTTGACCCACCATCGTACGGTATTTTTTTCGAACCTCTCTTCAAAGGTCAGATTCTTCAAAACGACACAATCAGGGGCTGAAACCTCTTCCCGCTGACAACGCCTGGCCTCCGAGAACAGGTTATCCCCATAGGGCACCGGATAGGTAAGGGTTGCTCCCTCGTAAGAGATACGCTCGGCGAACTCGGGCAGAGTGAAGTTGACTATGTCGTCTTCAATGCCGATGCGGACGCCATCACCGGTGAGACCCAGGGCATAGGCATGATGGACCCCGACCATCTCCAGCACCACGGGCTGGAAGGTGGTAAATCGCGTGTCCCGCAGAAAACTGTTGGGACTGCAGCGGGTACGGGCACAGCGGGCGATGTTGTCTCGGATGAAGAAAGGATCGGACTGCGCCTCATAATCATTCTTGTACTGCTCCAGCCAGATTTCTTCCCGCTGCCAGGCCCCCTGACTATCCTCATGGTGAGTGCTGGCGATTTCATGTTTCTCCCGAAGGAAAATCAGGTCTATTGAGATTGAGCCAATCTCCGAGTACGCATCGAACATGGCATCCGAGTCGCCATCTCTTTCCGCCTCTCTAAAGGCGGCCTCGGCTTTGGCAAGCTCGGCTTCCCTGGCCTTGATATCCCGGTCCAGATCTTCAAGATCGGCCTGTGCGCCCTCATAGTCGGCCAGCGCACTTTTTACATCGTCCTCCCGCCATGAGACACCTTCCCGGTACTCAGATGCAGTGATGGTCTGTGACAGGGCAGGATTGGATGAGAACAGGAGGATCAGCAGCAGACTGGTTATCAGGAACAACAGAGAATCGGCATTAGCCATTAACTTCAGGGGTATTGTGGGATTATTGGTTTTTCGTCGCTCAATTCGTTTTCTACTCATTAAACTTCCTTGTGATTGGGATGGTCAGGTTTTTCGGGGCAGAGAGCAAAACCCCCGGCTAGTGCCAGGGGTTTTGGTTTGGAGTGCCGAGGGCACTGAGTTTGTAGTATTACAACTTAGACACCAAGATCACCCAAAGCGAAACCGACTGCAGTGTCTGCCGCAGCCCCGGTGAGCGCAATTGCCATATCGACAGCAGAATCGAAATCGCCATCGGCATTGACATCAATAAGAATCCAGGTGCGGTAGAGGCCAATTACATCGTTGATACCATCACCGTCAAGATCAATGGCTCCCGCTGCGGTAGCTGGATCTGCAGCTTCAGTTTCATTGAATTCCCTGTTGTAATTCTCGGTAACGCGAGTGACGGCATGCTGGGTAGTAACAGCTGACAGTCCCGTGCCAGTTGTAGACTCAAAAACGCCATTGCCATCGCCCAGCCACTCCCTCAGAGAGTTGTCGGTTGCAGCAGTAGCAGCATCATTGTCGTTTATCTCACCTGTCACAGTGTTGAGAGTCGCACCAGTTTGACGATGCAGACCGTTATATATAGTGCGGCCAAGAGAGATCTCATCAGCGGTAGTAGTAAAGCCAACGATGGTGTCGAAACCGATCATAGCACCGGTGGCAGTCCAACTGACCTGAGAATCCGAAGGGGACCTGTATTGGAAAATATCATCGCCATCACCACCATTCAACATGTCGCCACCAGCACCACCATTGATTTCATCAATTCCGCCACCGCCGTTCAGTGTATCATCGCCAGCGTTGCCCTCGATTTCATCACCGGCAGCACCGCCAGTGAGCATGTCTTTGCCACTACCGCCCACCAACTCAAGCTCTTCGAAGGGATCGTTTCCATCCACAGGAGCACCGCTGAACGTGATTCCGCCTGAGTTATCGCTTGCATCAATCTTGTCTAGTTGGTCAAGTCCATCGTCAGTGTATGGGGTGCTGAATCTTATCTCTAACTTGGCATCGCCACTGATGTAAATATCCTCAATGTTTTCGCTTTCGCCAGACTTCAACGTCAACACATTTTCATAGTCGGACGCGCCAGGGAGGTTTCTAGAGGACGGGTTTTCTCTCTTTGAACCACCAACCGTGGCACTGGAGTCAACATTGAGTACTTCGATATTTTCATCGGCAGCAAGCGTCAAAGTCACTTCTCCCGTTGTGACGGATTTAGTATCCTCATCACCACCGATGGCCAGCAGGTTTATATCCAGCTCACCACTGTATCGGCGGAGATCTTCTGGCATATCATGAACAATATCAGCATCAGTCGCCTCGCCCTTTTCACCGTGCACGGTGATCCCCATGCCGTCTGCGATCTTGCTCAGCGTGACCTCCCCATTGGTGCCGCCTCTGGCAACCACGGTATCGACTCCAAGCAGGGCAATATCAAAAGTG